>CAYZVG010000042.1:0-13386 GCA_964481595.1 uncultured Occallatibacter sp.
TGGGGCGTAGAGGCCGCGTTTGCCGCGGCAACCCTAGGGCAGTCGCCGGCGATTCCCTCACCTGCGCAACCTGCGACGCCTGACGCTCAGGCCGATACGACCACTACTGCCGCGGCTCCAGAGCCGCGCAATGGCGATCGCCGCCGGGCAGTCAAGCTCTATCTCTCCGCCACCAAGCTCTACATGGAAGAGCATTTCGAGGAGGCGATCAAGAGTTACGACGAGGCTGCAAAACTCGATCCCACAAATCCGAATTATCGGCTCGCCGCTGGAGTGGCGCGCAGCCATGCAGTCAGCGCGCTGATTCAATCGGCCGCCAAGGATCGGCTACGAGGCGATGACGCCGGGGCGCGAGTTGCCCTTGCTCACGCGCTTGAGCTCGATCCGAAAAACGTTGAAGCCACACAACATCTTTACGAATTGGGTGATGACGCGGCGCGGACTCAGCCCGAGCGCCCGTATCCACTTGTGTCTTCGGAGCAGCCATCGCTGAGCCTGGGCGACGTGATTCAACTTGAGCCGCAGGCAGGGCTGCACAGTTTCCATGTGCGCATGGATAAGCGTCAGATGATAGAGTTCGTCTTCAAAGCCTATGGTGTGACCGCTATGCTGGACGACAGTATCGAGGGCACGTCTGTGCGATTCGATCTGGACGACGCCGGATTTGAAGCGGCTTCCCGCGCCGTCTCCATGATCACGCACAGCTTTTATGTGGCGCTCGATGAACATCGAGCCGTCGTGGCGGAGGATACCACAGCCAATCGCGCGAAATACGTCCGCCAGGCAATGGAAACCGTTTATCTTTCCGGCTTGAAACCCGAGGAGATGACTGAAGTCAGCAATGTGGCTAAGCAAGTGTTCGATGTGAAACAGGCGCAGATTGAGGCCTCGACCAACGCGATCACCCTGCGCGCGCCGCGCGATACACTGGATGCCTTCAACTCCACGATCCGTGAGCTCATCGATGGACACAGCCAGATTCTGGTCGACGTAAAGCTCATCCAAATTGCACATACAGCTTCGCGCAACACCGGCGTGCAGCCGCCCCAGACGTTTACGGCGTTCAACGTCTATGCTGAGGAGCAGTCGATCCTGAACCAGAACGCGAGCCTGGTGCAGCAGATCATCTCCTCGGGCTTGGCCGCCCCCGGAGACACGCTGGCCATCCTGGGCATTCTGCTTGCGTCCGGCCAGGTCACCAATTCGATCTTTTCCAACGGAGTCGCGCTTTTTGGAGGCGGACTTACGCAATCGGCGCTCTCTCCGGGTCCGGCTTCCGCGAATTTCAGCCTGAACTCTTCCGATTCGCGCGAACTAGACGACATGCAACTGCGGCTAGGCGATGGTGAGACCGGCACACTCAAAGAGGGCGAGCGTTATCCCATCCAGACGTCGTCGTTTTCGAGCCTTTCGGCCAGCATTCCAAATATCCCCGGACTGAACAGCGCCGGCGCATCGGGCAGCCTGTCGTCCATTCTCTCCCAGCTTGAGGGCTCGGTGCCCAACGTCCCGCAAGTTCAGTATCAAGACCTGGGCCTGACGCTGAAGGCCACCGCCAACGTAATGCGCAGCGACCAGGTGGCGCTCACGATCGATTTGAACATCACCGCACTCTCTGGCTCTTTAATCAATGGCAATCCAATCCTGAACAACCGCTCTTACTCGGGCGTTGTCACCATCAAACAAGACTCGGCGGTGGTGATTGCCAGCGAGATAGACAAGTCCGAGAGCCGCGACATCAGCGGAACGCCGGGGCTGAGCGAGATTCCCGGCATGAGCAACCTGACCGATAAAGACGCACAAAAGAATTACGCCACGTTGCTGGTGATCATTACTCCGCACGTGGTGCGCAGCACGCAAGACAGCGGCCGCACGCCGATGAGACGGGTAGACATGAAAGGTTCCCAATAAGAAGCTCATAAAAATGAGCAGGGGCCCGGCTGAATGCCGAACCCCTTCAAATCAGCCGATTGCCGCGGATCGACTACATCGTAATGCCATCCAGCTTGGCCTGGAAGGTGATGATCGTCTTCAAAGAGTCGTAGGGAACGTTCGCCGGAACCGCGCGCCCATTCACGAGCAGCGTTGGAACCGAGCTGATGCCGAGATCCGCGGCCATCTTTACCGAGGCATCTACGCTGGCCTTGGTTGCCGGCTCCGCGGCGCAGGCAGCAACCTTTTGAGGGTCGAGCCCAGCCTTGGTCACGGCGCTGTTCAGCGTCAAAGTTGCGCCATCGGCTGTGGCCAGACCGTCCTGCCCATCGAACACGCTTGAAGCGAACTGGAAGAATGCGGTGCTGCCGGCCAGCTTGGCCACACAGACGCCATAAGCGGCCGCGATGGGGGACTGCGGATGGATAGCGGCAATGGGATCGTTCTGAAACACGATGCGGGCCTTGGGGAAGTCGGCGACCAGCTTTTCCATGTTGGCCTGCGCTTCTTTGCAATGCGGGCATTGGAAGTCGGCAAACTCCACCAGTTCCAGTTCCTTTGCGGCCGAGCCACGATAAGGTCCGTTGGCATTCTGCTGCAACTGCGTGCGGGCGTCGGCGAACGGGTGAGCGCCAAAGGCAACGATGGAGTCGCCGGAGACGATGTGCTTGGCGTCGGGCAGCACAAAGAATTCGAGAGCACCAGGCTTGTCCTTGCCCGTCTTGTCGCCAACGTAAACGATGACCTTGCTGACGCCTTCTGCCGGCGTCTTCAGAATCGCTTCAATCTGCCAAACGCGATTTTCTTCATAGCCCCAGCTCGCCTGCAGAAAGGCCTCGACGGTCTCTTTGGTGGGCGCGGTTGCGGTAAAGTTCTGCGGATCTGGCGCGGGAAATTCGGGAGCGCCCTGTGGCGTTGGAGCGGCAGGCTCCTGAGAAGCGGCGGCTTGCGATTGCGCGGGAGCCGGCGGAACCTGGGTTTGCGCTGTAGCCTGTGGTGCGGAAAGGGATAACGCGGCCAGCGTGGCTGCAATGGCAGTAAGAACGGACGGACGGATCAAGCGGGTTCTCCTCATTTCATGGCAATTTCTGGGGCAATCTGCCTGGGTTCTAGTCTAAACCTCGACTTTGACAGCAATGGGGAACCTGCGCCCCATGCCAAACGATTTGCTGGTGACTTTCAGAACCGGGGCAGCCTGCTGGCGCTTGTACTCAGAACGCTCAACCAGCCGCACCACCTGTTGGACGAGCGCCAGGGGAAAACCGTTTGCAACGGCAATCTGCTCGGGGGTCTCATACCGTTCGACGTAGGCTTCAAGGATGGGATCGAGAAGCTCATACGGAGGCAGCGAGTCGGTATCCTTTTGCCCAGGGAACAGCTCCGCAGAGGGTGGCTTTTCCAGGATCGCCGGCGGGATAACCTCGCGGTCGCGATTGAGCCAATGGCACACGGCGTAAACACGCGTCTTCACCAGATCGCCGATTACCGCCAGCGCGCCCACCATGTCGCCATAGAGCGTGCAATACCCCACGGCCATCTCCGACTTGTTTCCCGTGGTGAGCACAAGCGCGGAGAACTTATTTGAAAGCGCCATCAGCAGCGTGGCGCGAATGCGCGGCTGGATGTTCTCTTCCGTTGTGTCGCGCGTGGTGCCCGTAAACATGGGCTCAAGGGCCTGCGTAAAACCCGCAAACAAATCGCTGATCGAAATGACTTCAAAGCGAATGCCAAGGTTCGTGGCCAGCCTGCGGCTGTCGTCAATAGAGCCCTGAGACGAATACGGGCTGGGCATACCGACGCAGGTCACGTTCTCAGCGCCCATCGCATCGGCCGCAATGGCCGCCACCAGCGCCGAATCGATGCCTCCGCTCAACGCCACCAGAACCCGCTTGAAGCCGCATTTGCGCACATAGTCGCGCGTGCCCAGTACCAGGGCGCGATAGGCCGCTTCATTGTCGTCTTCCGCCGGGGCCTGGATCGCAGGCGCGGCGAATGGGTCCAGCACAACAAGATCTTCCTCGAATGAAGCGGCCTGCGCAATCAATTCTCCGCGACCGTTGAGCGCCAGAGATGAGCCGTCGAAGATCAGGCTGTCATTGCCGCCGACCTGATTCACCATCAGCACGGGAATCCCGTCGCGCTCCGCGATAGCCGCAAGCATCCGCCGGCGCATCGCCCGCTTTCCGTGCCAGAAGGGCGAAGACGAGAGGTTGATGTGCACGTGAGGATTCTCGTCCATCAGCTCTTCCATGGGATCGACGGAATACAAACGACGCGGCCAGAAGTTCTTGTCGTTCCACGCGTCCTCGCAGATGGTAACTGCCAAGCGCGCGCCATCAAGCTCCACAATTTTTTGCGAGCGAGCCGGCACAAAATAGCGCTGCTCGTCGAAAACGTCGTAAAACGGCAGCAAGCGCTTATGCTGCTCAAGCAGGAGCCGGCCACCGTCCAACAGCACGGCGGCATTCACGGCGGGCTTGCCGCTCTCGCCTGAAGCAGGCAGCGCTACGCCAGCCAGCACCGCGGTCTTCAGCTTGGCCGTTGCCTCGGCAAGCTCTTCGACAGCGGAGCGGCAGCGGGCAATAAAGCTTGGTTTTTCAAGGAAGTCGGCGGGAGGGTAACCGCAGATTGCGAGCTCTGAAAAAACAGTCAGCCGCGCGCCAAGCGCCGCCGCGCGTTCGCTGGCGGCAACAATCTTGTTAAGGTTTCCGGTAAAATCTCCGACCGTTGGATCGATCTGGGCTAGTGCGATCTTCACAGTTCAAGTTTACAGCGGCACACAAACAGTGGCTCCCGTGGCAGCCAGCACCTGTTCGTTTTTTCGCCACTGTTTGAGAATACTGTGCGGCGGGCGTACTTGCGCTACACTAGCTGTCACTGACAAATGAGACCCGGCGGGCCGCTCGGATATATGCCAAATAGAGAATCCTTTCGCTGGATTCTTAGCCGGTTGAGCTTGGTTATTAGAGAAGGAAGGTTGCGAAATGAGGTTTTCGGGCAGGGTTGTAGCAATTGCGGCGCTCGTTTTATGCAGCGCTGAGTTGATGTTTGCGCAGGGCGCACCGGCAAGAACGTATGCGAACCCGATGGATTTGAATTACCGATTCGATCTGGACCAGCCAAGCCGCAGAGAAGCGGCGGATCCAACCATGGTGGTATTCAAAAAAGAATACTGGCTGTTCGCGTCCAAGTCAGGCGGCTATTGGCACTCGACCGACCTGCGGAACTGGACGCTGGTAAAACCAGAGGGCCTGCCGCTGGAAGATTACGCGCCGACGGTGGTGGCGATGAACGGACGGCTTTACTTTACCGCCTACAATTCGAAAGCGATCTGGAGCACGGACGACCCTGCGAAGGGTGTGTGGACCAAAGATGCGGATATCGACAGCTATGCCGATCCGGATCTTTTCGTGGATGATGATGGCCATCTTTATATGTATAGCGGCTGCTCAGACAAAACGCCGCTGATGGTAACGGAACTGGACCCGAAACAAGGGTTCAAGGTAATCAAGAGCCAGGAAATCGATGCGAGCCGCGACCAGGAGCATCGTGGTTACGAGGTTCCCGGCGATAGCAACGACGACGTTAAGACGGCGAGTTGGATCGAAGGCTCGTGGATGACGAAGTACAACGGGAAGTACTATCTGCAGTACGCCGGACCCGGCACTCAATTCAACTCCTATGCGGACGGCGTGCTGGTGGGAACCTCGCCCTGGGGACCATTCAAGGTGGCTCCCTACAGTCCGTTTTCCTTCAAACCATCCGGGTTCATCGGCGGCGCAGGCCACGGCAGCACTTTTCAGGATCTGCAGGGACAGTGGTGGCACATTGCAACCATGTCGATCTCTGTGCGGCACATGTTCGAGCGCCGGCTTGGACTGTTCCCGGTTACTTTTTTGGATGATGGGCAGATGGTTGCAGACACTTATCTCGCCGACTATCCACACTTCTGGGACGGTGATCGCGACTTTGCGGGATGGTTGCTGCTCTCGTATGAGAAGCCGGCGATCTCCTCCTCGACGCTTGAGGGGCACGGCACAGAGAAGGCCGTGGATGAAAATGTCCGCGACTGGTGGTCGGCCAATAACGGCAAGCCTGACGAGTGGTACCAGGTGGACCTTGGCGCGGTTGACACCGTCCATGCGGTGCAGATCGATTTTGCCGATGAGGGCAGCACCACGCTCGGATTCGGCCAGGGACCATACCTGTATGAGCTGAAGGGATCTGCGGACGGCAATAAATGGACCATGCTGGTCGATCATCGCACCGTAGGACGCGACTCGCCGCAGGACTACGAAGAACTGGATAAGCCGGCCCGAGTGCGCTACGTGCGCATTACCAACGTGAGCATGCCCAACGGCGCTAAGTTCTCATTGAGCGGGTTCCGCGTGTTTGGCACGGATGTAGGCGCAAAGCCGGAGAAAGTGAATAATGTTGCCGTGGCGCGAAGCGACAAAGACCCCAACGACGGGCGCGTGGCCGAGGTAAGTTGGTCGCCTGCGGCCGGCGCTGACTTCTACGTCATTCGCTATGGCATAGCGCCGGACAAGCTCAACAGCAGTTATCAGGTTTACAACAAGACATCGAAAGAAATTCGCAGCCTGATAAGCGGAGTGCATTATTACTTTACTGTGGATGCGGTGAATGCAGCAGGCATCAATGCAGGCAAAAAGATAGTCGACCTGCAACCATAGGAACTTAGCGAGAGGAGTTAGGGAACAACCTCTCGCAGTGACTCGATGATAAGATAAGGAAACGGGTTGCCCATGCGGCAACCCGCTTCTGTTTTTAGCCATAGACACTCGCTGCGGCACCGTATGCAGGTAGGTGACCCACGGCTGAGCGACGGGCCTTCCCGCCTAGTTAGCCTTTCAAAGCCTGCTCAACCGTCACAATGTCGACCAATCCATCGCATCCGTAGAGAGCCGGTAACACGCGGTCCGCTGGATAAGTGCGCCTGAGTTCAGCCACCTTCTCAGTACCACGCCGGTATGCTGGCAGATACATGCGCCCCAACAGCGGATGACGTCCCCATGCGCCGGACAATTTATCGGCGCGCTCTTCAGTGACGAGAAAATCGCGGCGCAGTGTGGCCGCCACTTCCGCCTGCGGCCTTCCTTCGCCCCAGGTCAGATACGACGATTGGTTCTTTGCATCGTCTTGCAACAGAGCCAGCAATACGCCGATCTGCAGATCTTCGTCCGGCAACTGGTCCACTTCAGTAACGCCATGCACGATCAGGATAGCGTTGTTTGCAATGCCTTCAAAGAGCGTGGCGGCGCGGGTATTCATGGTGAGGACAGTGGCCTCAAAGCCTGCCTTGCCGCGCACGTATAAGTCCTGCAGGTAAGCAAAGGTCGTCACGTGTCCGGGCACAACCTCATGGCTCACAAGCTGCTCAAATTCCGGATAGGACATTTGCAGCGATGCGTTGATCTCGTAGCTCGCTTCGTATTGCGGCGTGCCGTCCGCGTTCCGCGCACGCCCGATGTAGTTCATCGAGCCGGAAAACCACGCGTCTTTTATTGGAAGGAAATCGATGTTGGCGCGAGGCACCCGAGCAAGTTCCTGCGGAAGATACGGCTGCAGATTCTTCGCGCTGAGGTTATCGAAATACGCGATCACCGCCGCACCCAGCGCACGCACTGAGGCCATCGGCGTTACGCGGCCGCGACGCCAGGCATCCACCGCGTCCAGCAGTTCGGCTCCATTCGAGGAGTTGTATCCCGCGCGGCCCAGCAGCTCTGCCGCGCGCTCCCGCTTTGCTAGCGGCTTTGAGGGTTCTGGCGGCGCGCCCGTAGATGCCTCGACAGAACGCGCATACGGCACCGCATCGCCCTTGCCGGCCACTTCCATGGCGAGATCCAACATGGCCGCAAGACAAATCGCCAGCCCGCTCAGATAGCTCCCGCGCAGACCGCCAATTTTTTGCGCCTCGCCGCGGAGTCCGTCGATCGCCTTGGGAAGATTCACTGCACGCAGATACTCGTCCAACGCCTCCCGATCGACGCTCTTGCCGGCCACGCCGCCGCATTCCCGCAGACGCGCTGCCGCGGGATGCGTGTAGGCCGCGGGCAGAGGCTCGTCGGAGAACCACGAATCGGCAATGAACCGCCCGGTGCCCGAGGCGCTCAGGACATCGCCTCCCCAGAGCGTATCAATCCCTAGAATTGCGTCCGCAACATATCTTCCCGCTTGATCCATCAAGATGCCTTCTCCTTCTTCAGTGACCCGAACCAAACATACCCGCACAGGCAGACAAACAACAATGCCGAGACTGTTTGCGAGATGGGATCGAACGCATAGAACGGCGTTTTGATCAGATCTTCGCGGAAGCCTGGGAAGAGTCTCAACGCCGCGCCCAATACGCCGCCGAGCGCGCCGCCGGCCATCAGTCCTGAAGCAATGATAAGACCCCGCTCACGGATTCTCTTGCCTGGCTCGCCGCCGGTTTTTTCAGAACGTTTGTTCAGAAAATGCGACAGGAATCCGCCCACCAGTGCAGGCGTGTTCAACTCCAGCGGCAGATACATTCCCAGAGCAAAGATGAGCGAGGGCTGGCCGAGCATCTCAAGCACCAACGCAATCATTGCGCCCACACCAAACAGGAGATAAGCAATCGGCTGGTGGCTCATGAATCCCTCCACCAGCGCTTTCATGATTGCCGCCTGCGGCGATGCCAGAACCGGCCGCGCGTCCCCAATGACAGCTTCTCCGAACTGGAAGGTGTGAGCCAGCATGACGATGGTCAATCCAACTGCGATTGCCGATGCGATGACACCAACGAACTTGACCTTCTCCTGTGCTGCCGGGGTTGAGCCAAGCCAATAGCCGGTCTTCAAGTCGGTGATGGTTTGCCCCGAAACCGACAACGCCGTGCACACCATGCCCGCAATCGCCATCACAAAGAACATGCCGGCGGTCCCGGAGACACCGAAGCGCAGCAGTACCGCCGAGGAGATGATGATGGTGAGCATCGTCATGCCCGAGACCGGATTGCGTGCAGTGGTGGCAATGGCGTTGGCCGCTACTGAGGCAAAGAAGAAGGAGAACAGCAGCGTCAAAACCAGACCAACGGCAACCACGGTCCAGGTGACAGGCAGGTTCCCCAGCATGATCGCGATTCCGATTGCGCCCAGCACCACACCGAGCAGAATCCCCATCATCGGAACATCGCGGTCGGTCCGCTCCTGGTGCTCAACTTCACCGTGACGAAAGGTGCGCAGCGCGATGCCGAACGATCCGGCAACAACCTTGAGTGATTTGACGACGCCGAAGATGCCCGCTGTGGCAATGGCGCCAACGCCGATGAAACGCGCGTAATTGCGATAGATTTCTACGGCGCTCATCTGCGAAATGGGAACCGTTCCGGGATACACCGCGGTGGCCATGTGGCTGCCGACGAACCAGATCAAAGGAACCAGAACAAAGTTGGACAGAACGCCGCCTGCGCAGAGAATCATGGAGCTGCGCAATCCCATCACATAGCCGAGTCCCAGGATGAAGCCGATTGCATCGAACTTGAAGACCATGCGGGCGCGATCGGCAAGGGTGTGCATCAGCGGCACAAACTGAAAATCGACATACTCCTTCCACACCTGGAATGTGGTGACGAACAGGTCGTAGACCCCAGCGATGGCGGTTGACTGCAGCAGCAGTTTGGCTTGCGACCCGCCTCTCTCTCCGGTAACCAGCACTTCGGTGATGGCCGTTGCCTCTGGGTAAGGCAGCACGCCGTGCATCTCGCGCACAAAGTAGCGCCGCAGCGGAATCAGGAACAGAACGCCGAGGCAGCCGCCCGCCAGGCAAATAAAGATGGTCTGCACCGGGCGAGGATCGAGATTGAGAATATACAGCGCGGGCAGCGTAAAAATTGCGCCGGCAACCACACCGCCAGAAGCGCCGCCGATTCCGGTGGTGATGACGTTCTCAAGCAGGCTCGACCGGCGCTTATATACCCGCGCCAAACCTATGGCCAGGATGGATGTCGGGATTGCCGCCTCCATCACCTGACCCACCTTCAGCCCCGAGTAGGCCGAGGCCACGGTAAAAATAACGCAGAAGACAACGCCCCAGACGATCGACCGCGTCGTTAGTTCCGGCGTCTTGGCCTCGGCAGGCACAATGGGCGTGTAGGATTCGCCGGGTTTGAGCGGCAGGTAGGCGTTTTCTGGAAGAGATTTGGTTTCGTTTTCGCTCATCGGTGGATAGGCCCTCTATTGGCGACGCCCGGACCCAGCTTTTCAAGCATCCTGGCTGGCACCAGCACATACGGTGCTTCGGGGTCGTTCATGATTCGGTATGAACCATATATTGCACCACCGCGACTGAGTCAAACAAAGGACGCCCATCACATCGAAGTGCCCGGCAAATCCTGTACCAGTGGAGCTGAGGCAAACTGGCATGGAAGGAGCAAGTCATGGACGGAACGAAAAAGTATGGTGCGGAGCAGATCGTGAATCTTCTCCGGAGAATTGCAAGAAACCGTGAGTTGTATTTGGAAAAGCGATATGCCAATTAACGGCAAAATAATGTCTTTAAAACAACTAAGTCATCATAATAGGCATCTTTTTACCTTTTAATTTTGTTTTAAGTATTAATCGGTACTATTATACCTTTATGGCCGACATATCTTTTATGTCTCCGAACGAACTACAGGCTGTCTTCGGGAAACAGCTCCAGGAACTGCGTATCTCGAAGAACCTCGATCAGATTACGACTGCAGAAAGGGCCGGGGTCTCCGAAAAGACTTTGAGAAACCTTGAAGCTGGCCGCGGTTCGAGTGTAGAAACGCTTGTACGCGTGTTGAAAGCTCTTGATTCTCTCGATGGCCTGGGTTTGCTCGCTCCCAAGTCTTCTGTCAGCCCGCTAGCACTCTTGCGTCATTCGGGGGCGGCGCGTCGGCGTGTGCGTCGTTCAAGCATCGAGGCTACGCTAATCAGTCCTGCAGCACAATGTTCACCAGAGAACTGTTAATGCGCATCCCATCGGAGTTGTAGTCGATGTAGCCGAGACTGCGAAATCGATTGAGGAAGAAACTTACGCGCGATCTTGTCGTACCGATCATGTCCGCCAGAGTCTCCTGGCCGATTTTGGCAATGACTGGAATGGGTTCAGTCTCTTGCCCGAAGTTCGCCATCAGCATCAATAACCGGGCGAGGCGCTTTTCGCTTGAATTGAACAGGTGATCCACCAAATCAGCCTGCATGCGGATGTTGCGGTTGAGCAGGTGTTCACGAAAGTCATGGGCGAACTCCGGCTCATGATCGAGCAAATCCTGCATGGCTTTCCGTTCAATACGAACGATCATACTAGGTTGAAGTGCGGTTGCAGAGGAGAGTCGCTGTTGCTCGCCTGCAAGCGCAGCCTCGCCAAAGAAACTCCCTGCCGGAAGATGCGCTATGACGACCTCTTTGCCGCTTGCTGACACAACCGTAAGCTCCACCTTGCCGCTCTCGATGTAGAACACCACATCGGCAGGGTCGCCTTGAGAAAAGATCGATTCACCAGCCGGGCATTCGCGCGTTGTTTTTCCGGGCACGAATTTATCAAGCAGACTTTGCAGATTGAATGCGGATCCCTGAACCGGCAAAGCGCTTGTCGTCTTCGCAACTATTTTCAATTCGCGGCGAGCAGCGGTTGGCAAAGGAAAGGAGAGACCCAAAGAAAATTTTGGATTCGTAGTCGTCACAGTAGTGACATTTGTAGCCATGGTCGATAACCTTTCAATCCAACATAGTGGGTGCAAGGGCCAGAAGCGGCTCACTTTTGCTATGCCGATGAATCCAAGATACGGTGCGACGAGGATGATGAACATCGGGGAAAGCTATTATTGCTGTCAGCGTTTCCAAGGAGTCTCTGTAGGATTTGTCTTACAACACGCGGCGATTGAACTGATCGGCGAAACTACTTTCCTTCGATTGGAGGATGCGAGGCAGTGCTCGTGCAAATCTCATGTCATGGGGATTCGCTAGCAGAACATTGTGCCTCCAAGGCATCAATGCGTATCGGTGTAAATGTTTTGAGTTCGTCAAACTTAACTATCTATATTGATTGACCCATCAGACTGGGATCACTTGCAGCAAGGGTGCGCGGCCGGATTCATCAAGCTCGGACGCTAGAGCGGCTCCACAACCGGGGGAGTCAGGAGCCGTAGTTCCCGAGTGGCTTCTTGCTGGAGGAAACAGTCACTTGACACAGAACTCGAAAGGACGCAGAGTTTGCGGGCAGCTTTAATTTGCAAGCAGGTTTTTTGCGGAAGTTACACCGATATCTAGTATCTTCCTGATAGCCGGGGCCAAGTCATCTGAAGCGTAGCTCTTGTTGATGTAGGCATCGGCGCCGGCCAGCAAACAGCGGGATGCATACTCGCTCTCGGGCTGGACGCTGACCATAATCACGGGAAGACGAGGGTAGATGTCCTTTACATCCTTCAGTACTTTCATTCCGCTGCGGCCTGGCATGTTGATGTCGAGCAGAAGCAAGTCATGGATCGATCCGCCCAACTGAAGAAGAACCTCGCTTCCATTTGCAGCTTCGGAGAAAAGTGCACCCGAAAATGCGTCGGCAAGAATCTCTCTCAGCCCGCGCCGCACGTTTGCGTGATCGTCTGCGATCAAAATGTTCAATTCAGTTTCCTTTGCCGGGCGACAAGCGCTTCCTTTAACTAAGATACCGGTGCCGATAGTATTGCGGCATCAGCTTAGTCCGTGATTCTTGTAGGACTTTTCTTACGCTGGCAAGCGAACTCAATCGATGAGGCCATGTGTCATGGCGTAGCGGGTAAGCTCTGCATTGCTCTTCATATGCATTTTTTCCATGATGCGCGATCTATAGCTGCTGACGGTCTTTACACTGACGTGCAGTCTTTCACCAATCTCGGTGAGGTGAACGCCGGCGGCGATCATCTTCATGACTTCATGCTCCCGGTCTGAGAGTGACTCATGCAGGGGCTTGTCGGCTGGCTCATCGAGGTTTGCGATCAGCTTCTCTGCCAGGCTTGTGCTGATGTAATGGCCGCCGCTCAATATCCTTTTTGTGGCGATGGCCAACTCTTCAGAGGCGCTTTCCTTGTTGATATAGGCGGCTGCGCCTGCCCGCAAACAGCGTACGGCATACTGCTCTTCAGGATGAACACTGAGAATGATCACCGGCAGGCGTGGGTATGCGTGCTTGACATCCCGCAGAACATCAACCCCGCTGCGCCCTGGCATATTAATATCCAACACCAGCAGGGCAATTGTAGATTTGCCTAACTGGCCCATCACCTCATCGCCATTCCCGGCCTCGGAGAATGTAGCGCCCGGAATTGCATCGTCAAGAATCTCTCTTAGGCCTCGGCGCACGACGGCATGGTCATCCGCGATCAGGATGTGCATACTTCGCTCCTCTCCGTGCTTGGGGAGTCCATGGGCACTCGGACAGTAACGGTTGTTCCATTGCCGGGGGAACTGG
>CAYZVG010000043.1:0-13248 GCA_964481595.1 uncultured Occallatibacter sp.
TACCGAGTTGTCGACGACCTCGTAGACCAGATGATGCAGGCCCATCTCGCCGGTTGAGCCAATGTACATCGCCGGGCGCAGGCGAACCGCCTCAAGGCCTTCAAGAATCTTGATGCTGTCGCCGGTATAGCTGCCGTCGTTTCCGCCATCGTCCGGGCGGGGAGACTCATCGGGTACATCGATTGTCATTGTCTTAGTCGCCATTGGTGTCCATTTCGCGCTGCCTGGTGCTGCATTTTCCGGGATGGGAAGGGGCCGCGCCGGAATGCGATATCCGGCAGGAAAATCGGGGTTTAGCCATGTGAAAAGCGGTGATTATGCGCACTTCTTTCTAGCTCTAATTTTAACACGCGGCAGGGGGTAAAAGTGGGCTGGAAAAGGAGGGATAAAGGGCGGCGCAAGGCCCCGAAATGTCTTAAGGATTCGGGATTTTAGCGGCGAAAATATGTGACTGTAGTAACCTATAGCGTTACTACTTTGCTATCTACTTGAAAAAGCTATATTTATATGCAACAATCTTCCTGTATTTTATCCCAAATTGGCCGCAGTCCGGGCTGGACAATTTCTCCAAGGAGTTACTAAAGATGAAACTTGCCATTCGCACTTTCGCCATTTGCGCCGTGCTTGCCGGGGCGGCCGCTGTCTCCCTGTCCTCACCCACCACTCACGCTCTTGCCAGCCACCAGTCGGCCACCGCAGGTATGCCGGTTCCCATATGCGGACCCTGGGTTCCGTGCCCTCCAGGCGCGACGAACGGAAGTCTCGCTCGCTAGTAATCACTTCCTAACACTAAAGTGGCATTGGCCTATCGTCTTTGCGGGTTGAGAGTAGTAGAGATTGGCGCTCTTCTGAGAGCGAATCAGATTGCGGCTTAGCCCTTATGACCTCACAACTCGCAATGTCGGCAATGAGCGTGGCTGAGTTCAGCCTTTGGGCGGTCATCGGCTTCCTGTTCTGGAAGCGAAAGCTATATCGCCGCTTTCCGTTCATGGGTGCCTATCTCGGTCTGCGCGTGGCGGCAATGCCCATGCTGATGGCGGCTTTCTACCTCCAGTCGCAGCCTTGGGGCCAGGCCTATTACGCGGTTTACTTTTTTGTCTACTGGGGCGCGTATCTGGCCAGCTCCATTCTGCTGCTGATGGTGAGCATTGAGGTTTTCCGCTCTGCGCTGTCGGCGCTGCCGGGGCTGATGAAGATCGGCATTGTGATCTTCCGCTGGGCGATCCTGGTTTCAGTGGTCCTTACCTTCTCATCCATCAGCTTTGCTCATCGCGGTTTTGCGCTGGTTCCGGATATCTCTACCGGCCTGATGCGCTCGGTGAGCGTGCTTGAGCTTTGCCTGCTAGCCTTCCTTTGCCTCAGCATGAATGCACTGCGGCTGTCGTTCCGGGATCTGGCCTTCGGGATTGCCTTGGGCTTTGGCGTTCTGTCGGTCAACGACTTCATCTTCGCCGCTCTCATACCGCGGACGCCATCGATGACCGCTTCGCTGCAGTTCGTCTATGAAACCCTGATCCTGGCGTCGCTGGCTTTGTGGGTGGTTTACTGCGCGCTGCCTGAGACGGCGCGTAAGCCGCTGATGATGCCGGCCAACTCGACGATCTACCGCTGGAACGAGATTGCCTCGGCTCTGGGCCACACCGGCACGCAGATCGCTGTGCAGCAGCCCGCCAGCAGCTTCTTCCTCACCGATGTGGAGCAGGTGGTGGAGAAGGTGCTTACGAGAAACCTGAAGGGGCGCGAGTCGGAGTCGTAAGAGCAGACATCGAAAAACAAGTCAATGCAGAAAGGCCACTGTTCACGCAGTGGCCTTTTTGCATTCCGGCTCCTGCAAGTCTTGTCGACAGATATAGCTCGATGTGAGTTGGATCACGTCGATTTGTGGCATTCAGTCACGCCTGAGGTAACTCGCGGGCCTGGCAAGAAGCCCACCAGAGCCCGACGATCCACACTGTTTCTTACTTCATGAGATGTCTTTTGACATATTGCCGTCTCTGGATGGAAATTATCCCGACATTTCAGGAGACAATTTGTGATGCAGTCTTGCGGCAAGGCCCTTGCAGCGGCAGTGTGTGGAGTTCTCCTTCTCACCATCGGATGCGGCGGAAGTTCAAGCGGCAGCTCATCGCAGCAATCCAATCCCACTCCCACAATCATTGTGGTAGGCCCGAATCCCGTACCCGCAACCAGCGTAGCAGTCTCAATTACTGTCGGAGGGAGTGGTTTCGTCCGCTCCTCGGTTGTGCAGTGGAACGCTGCGGCGCTTCCCACCACCTATTTCTCCAGCACCGCGCTCACGGCGGAGGTTCCGGCGTCGGATCTAACGGCCGCGGGCACGGTGAGCGTGACAGTCTACACACCGAATGCAAATCCCTCTGTATCAAACGCAATGACGGTGAGCCTGGTCGTTCCTGCTGCTCCCACCATTACCAGCATCAATCCACCAGGCGGCCTGGTGAACACAGCCAGTTCCGAGGCCATCGTCGGCACCGGATATGCCGCCAACTCTACGGTGGCCATCAACGGACAGACGATTTCGACCACCTATGTCAGTTCGACAGAGGTGGATGCCATCTTTCCTGCCTATGCGATTGCGACGCCTGGAAATCAAAGTATTACCGTGACCACGCCGGCGCCCGGCGGAGGAGCAAGCGCAGCTCAGGCCTTCACCACTTTTCTTGACATTCCTTGCAGGGATATCGTCTACAACTCGGCCGACGGCTTGCTCTAGCCGCGGATTGCCCGCAAACACCTCCGCGATAACTGCAGATGCACCGGCCCCGAAGACGACTCACTGCAATCGCACGATGAGTGTGGAGGCCCGCACTCGGATTGCAGAGGCACAAGGTGCAATGATCGACGATGAGGCAACCGGCGCTCTTGCAGTAGAAACCACGACGGTCAGTTCGGCCGAGTCGACAACTGGAAACACCCTATTCCCCCTTCTGATTCAGCCACCCATTCCGCTCTATCCAGTCGATAACAATCGATTGCCAGCGATCCTTCGGAATCAGGATCAAGGCATGCTCTCCCTTATTGAAGATCGTCATATCAACGGGAACCCCTGCATGGCGTAGCGATTCAAAGAACCGTATGCTGTTGTCTACGTCAACCAGATGGTCGTCTGCGGACTGGATAAGCAACGTGGGCGGGGTGTCCTTCGTCACCTGAAGTTCGTTCGACCAGAGCTGCACCTGCTCATCGGATGGATGCTGCCCAAGAAGCGCGATACGCGAACCCATATGCGCAATCTTGGGATCCATGCTGATCACCGGATAAAGCAGAATCATGAAATCGGGCCTCAGTTCGATGTTGTCGGAATTGGGCACGTAAGCCTGTATAAAGTGCGTCCCGAGGCTCGAAGCCAGATGACCTCCAGCGGAAAACCCGATAATCCCGACCCGGTTAGGGTCAAGATTCCATTCCTTCGCCCGCTTGCGGACGAGGATCATCGCCTGCTGAGCATCCTGAAGAGGCCCGATCGATTTGTCTTCCATCGCAGCATCCGTTGGCAGTCGATACTTCACCACGAACGCGGCAATCCCATGGTCCTGAAAGAATTGACCGATTGCAGGCCCTTCCGTATTCCAGGTGAGCCCGACATAACCTCCGCCTGGAAATACAAGGATGCTTGCGCCATTCGCTTTCACCTTCGCGGGAAGAAATACTTCCAGGGTGGGTCGCGTTACGTTCGCCATCTGGCCCATCGGCCTCAACACTTCCTCGTTCGGAGTCGGCTTCGAATTCGGAATAGCACTGTCTCCGTAAAGTGGAATCGACATCTGTGGTTGAGGCGTGGTGTTCCTTATGTACTCCATGAACTTGGAGTTAATCGGCGGAGCGTTGGGCGAAGGCGATTGTTGAGCACCTATCACACCCAGGCCCAGCATCCACATTGAGATCACGACGAGCAGCTGCATGTTTTGTCTCTTCATACTGTCTCCGTGAGGCGTCGGATTCGAACTTCCCGACACGCAAGTCTTAAGATACTCAATTTGTCCGGAAAGCTCCGGCGGCTTTCTCGCATGACATCTCACTGAGCACTCTGAATGATTTTGCATCCTTCACCGTACAATCGGCAGCTCCTTATCGCAAAAAGTTACCTATACTTCTTGGTCGAGAGTCAAATGCGGCAACCGGCTTGGAAGAAAACTTGACCTGCCATTCAGCCGCCGTCGGCTCGGCGCATGAAGAAGGGCGAGAGCGCCACGCGGCCTGCGCACTCAAGCGAATGAATCCACATGAGATGAGATGGGAACATCTCGGATCGAGATGTTCCATATACAGCTTTCTCTGCAAAGGTACGCAGTCTGTATTTACAGTTGTGCTACCCATCAATTACGGTGCATATCGGGTCGCGATCGGGATTATCTCGATCCGTTCACCGTGAGATCGACCCGGCCCTGGGAAGCCGTCAACCGATGGCGCAGCGAATCTGAGGTGAACATTGTGCTAAACAAATCATGAGGTTCTAAGGCACTACTTTTCCGGAGTCGCTCCGAAGTCAGAATCGAGGAAACGAAGTATGAAACTACAGTTGAGATCGCTTACCTGGGCTCTATTCCTTGTCGCACCACTTGGTGCCGTATGCCAGACGGTGCCCGCTGGAACATTTCGAGTTGGAGCGGCAAAAGTTGACATTACACCGGCCCAAAATGAACTACCTAAGAGTTACCTAGGCATATTGGACCAGGTGTACTCAAGAGCCATCGTTGTCGATAACGGACATACGAGTGCTGCATTGGTTTCGCTGGACACAGGGGGCGTTTCAGGCGATGTATGCAAAGCGGTAGGCGAGCGGATCGAAAAAGAACTAGGCATCCCGGCGGTGAATGTGTTGTTTACAGCAACGCATAGCCACAGCGTGCCAGGCGTGTTCCCGATGTTTGTAAGGCCGGGCGCCAGCCCGGATAACGCTGCGATGAGCCGTGTCGCGGCGTATGAGAACAAAGTCTTTGAGTCAGTGAAGATGGCGAAGGACAAGCTTCAGCCTGCGCGCATCAGCTACGGAACTGGAGTCTCCTACATCAATGTTCAACGCGACATCATCGATCCGGTTACACATGGGTGGTGGGAAGGCGCAAATTACGCCGGTGTCTCCGATAAAACTGTCGCCGTTATCAAGTTTGAAGCGTTGAATGGCGATCCTATCGCGATCTACTACAACTACGCGATGCATGCCGTGATCACTGGAAACCTGGACCTGGTGAGCGGCGATGCGCCGGGAGCCACTTCGAGATATATAGAAGGCCATTTCAACGACAAGGTTGTCGCTTTATGGTCAGAAGGCGCTGCCGGCGACCAGAATCCGATTTATTTTCAGCAGACCTACGATCTGCGCAAAATCCGAGTTGACGATTACGCAAAGCAGGGAAAGGACATCAGCAATGCCATGCCGCCAGGGGGCCAGGGCATGGACCGCAGCAACCCAGAGGTGGCTCATCTAATGAATGAACAGAAGGAGATGATCTCCTCCATGGGGCAGATGCTCGGTGAAGAGGTTCTTCGGGTTGCACGGGAAGCCAAGAAAGGCGAAGCGGATGGCCGAATCTTTGCAAACGCCACAACAATCACCTGCCCTGGCCGGGAGCGGACAAACGAAGGACGGGGCGGAGTCGCCGGAACATATAAAGATGGGCCGCCGGCTGAACTAAAGCTTGGCCTGCTGATGATCGACGATATTGCAATCGGCGCGGTTGACGCGGAGGTGTACAACCTTATCGCTCAGCGGCTCAAGGCAGAATCGCCGTACAAGAAGACGATGATGGCAACTTTGACGAATGGTATGGCGATGTCCGGGTACATTCCTGACGATGCGTCATTCGGGCACGAAACTTTCGAAGTCCTTTCGTCTCGGTTAAAGCCTGGATGCGCCGAAACCAAGATAGTCGACGGGATCATAGGAATGATGCCGAGGGTGACTTACTAACGAACTCAATGTGTTGTTCTTCGCATTCGCGAAGCGGGAATCAGGGGACTGAGCGTGACTCAAAGTCAAACTCAGTCCCCGTTCTTTGCGCGGCATCCGTTTTTGCATTGAGACAAGATCGCAGTGGAATTAAGCATGACTGTCGTTGTTGATATGCCGCCTTTCCCGGTTGGCATGTGCGTTTTTCCAACGTCATGTGGACTAGTCATCTGGAAGCTGTATAGGGTACTATGCTCGTGGTCGGCAACAGCCAACGTGTATGCGGCGATACCTGCAATCGCCTGCGCGCGGGATTTATTGAGGAAGACCAACGATGGCGACTCACAAGTACAGGGAAATCCTGGAGAAGATTCAAGAGGACATCGCGCTCGGAAAGTATCGACCCGGTCAACGGTTGCCCAGCGAGACCGATCTCGTGCGGCGCTATGGAGCATCGAGGATGACGGTCTTCAGAGCAATGCACGAATTGCAGTCGCTTGGGGTCGTGGTTCGGCGAGTCGGCTCCGGTACATTCGTCTCTCAGGCGTCGAACGCCGGGAGTCATGTGTTCGGCCTTTTAATACCGGAGCTTGGGCAAACTGAAATCTTCGAAGTAATCTGCAAGGGCATGATGGAAGCGCCACAAGCGATTCATCATTCGCTGCTCTGGGGAAACACAGCTCCACAGCAGAATCAAAAGGAAGAAATCGCCGAGCAGCTATGCCGGCATTACATTTCCAGGAAGGTGTCAGGCGTGTTTTTTGCGCCGGTTGAATTTACTCCGGGACGGTATGAAGCAAATCAGCGAATTGTGGCCGCATTGACCAAGGCGCATGTCCCGGTTGTTCTATTGGACAGATGCGTTGAGCGCTATCCTCGGAGGAGCAATTACGATCTGGTGGGAATCGACAATCGTCGGGTTGCCTATTTGCTCACAGAGCATCTGATCAAAGCAGGAGCAAAGAAGATCGCGTTTTTTGCGTGTCCAAATTCGGCGCCGACAGTGGATGCTCGTATTGCCGGTTATCGTGAGGCGCTTCAGTTATCAGAGAAACAGGTGGGGTTGGGACTTGTTGTCCTAGGGGAACCATCGGACCCGAAGTTCATCAAGGGTGTCCTGAAGAAAAATCGTCCCGACGCATTTGTATGCGCAAACGATCATACGGCAGGGAACTTGATGCACACCTTGCTCTCGATCGGGGTGAAGATACCTGAAGACATACGGATGGTTGGATGCGACGACGTAAAATATGCACGGCTGCTTCCCGTACCTCTAACCACGCAACATCAACCCTGCAAAGATATAGGAAGAATTGCCCTGGCAGTGATGCTTGACCGAATTGCGAATCCTGATCTTCCGGTCAGAGATGTGCTGCTTGGGTGTCAACTTATTGTTCGACAATCTTGTGGCGCACAGATGGAAAAGAAAGCGAAATGAGTTGTTCCGCGCCAGGGGATGGCGCTTGATGGATGCAGCGATCGGGAGTGGCGCTCTTCCCGTTCGCATAGCAATCTGGTTGTTCTGAAGCCGGTCGTTTGCCTAAAACACCACGCGACGGCGAGTGATCAAACCAGCCGCAGTCGAGCGGCCACAAGCTCGCCGCTCCAGACTGCGATGGATCGCGCTACGTTATTTGGTAAACACCGTCAGGTTGAAAGCGTTTGCCATAGCGGCGTTGCCAAGATCATTGGGATGAATGTTGTCACCGGGGTTGAAGTCCGGGCGGATGCGCGCCGGATGCTCTTTGTCCAGTACGGCCGCATCGAAATCGACGACGGCGTCGAATTCGCCGCTGGTTCTGATCCACTGATTCAGTTTTTGTCTTGTGGCTTCACCTACAGGACCAGAGAGCCACACACCCTCTTCAGGCATAACGGTAGCGCCAACGACTTTGATCTTGTGCGTATGTGCGCGAGCGATAATCTCGCGGTCGCCCTTGATCAAATCCTCGGCAGTCAAGGCGTTTGGACCGGTGATCTGTCCATGGAGGTTGATGTCGTTGATGCCCTCCAGCAGGACGATCCAACGCACGCCCGGCTCACTAAGCACATCGCGATCGAGCCTTGCCAGAGCGCTGACTCCAGCACCGTCGCGAAGAATCTGATTGCCGGAGATGCCCTCGTTGATGACGGCGATATGTGGGCCTGCCTTCCGTTCACTCAGCCGCTTGGCGAGCAATGCCGGCCAGGTCTGGTCTTTGTCGACCGTTGTTGCATATCCATCCGTGATGGAATCGCCCAGGCAGGCAATGGCAAAGTCATTGGCGGGCGCAACGACATCGACGCTGCGCAACCACAAGTAAACAGTGTTGGTGGTTGGCTCCGGCATCGATGCGGCCGAGGCTGTATTCCCTTTTGAGATATACGTCGTGTGGAGGCCAGGCGTGTGAATGGCAGGCGTCCCTTCGCTCTTGACGACGTAAAGAGAGACTGCCAGATCGGACATGGCTTTCACGTCCAAATCGACGGGATCGCTTATGATGACCATTCCCGGCCGGATGTCCACGCTCTTACTGCCGCCAAAAGTCAACTGGCGATCACTGCTGGTGTCAATCGAGGACTCCGCGGTTCTGATAGCAATATGGGCATTGCCAATCGAAACGGCGGTTCTTCCAAAGGCGTTTGTGAGCTCTACGCGCAGCTTCTTGCCGGCAATGCTGGTATGAACAATCATCCGCACCGTTTGATCGGCAACATCCTTGGGGGTTGGCGCAGGCGTCTTCATGCCCTTCATCTTGGAGAAATCCGGCATCTTTGCGCCGGAGGGAATATCGGGTCTCTCTTGAACGGTGACGGCCATTTCCTGAGCAGTCGCCCATGTAGCTACCCAGTTATCAGTTGGCCGCGAGTTAGACTGCCCAAATGCGGCTACCGTAGTTAGGGTTGAAATACCCAGGAGCACAAAGGTCCGAAAACGATTTACCATGCAGAACCTTTCATAGAAAACGTCACTCGTTGACACGCCTGTGATGACTGTAAGGTCTTACAAATATGTCTTGTCAAGGCGCCAGGTATACATTTGTTGAAAAGTTACCTATACCGTTTTGTTTCATTCTCTATTGACCGCGAAGTGGCGGACTCGTACGATCGTTTGCGGGCCTTTTCGGAAGGCTCTCCGCGTGTGGATTTGTGCTGTTCTTAGATGCACATGGTTAACGGCGATTGCGGTTTGCGAGCGCATTTGGGCGGCCCGGATGCAGGTATGTCGCCGCGCATAGCAATGTGAGCAACGGAGAAGGAGATCGATGAAAGGCATCGGATTATTGACTACACTGGCTTGCGTTCTGGGGTTAGGGCAAGCATCGATACAGATCGGCTTCGCGCAGCCCTCAACAGATTCCGCGTCCAAACCTATAGCCACGGTTGGCTCCGGTCAGCTTCGCGGCAGCCTGACCTATGATGGCGAAGCAGTCTTCAAGAACATTCCTTTTGCGGCGCCCCCGGTAGGCAATCTGCGCTGGCACGAGCCACTTCCGGCAAATGCCTGGACCGGTGTCCGCGATGCGTCGACATTTGGGCCGGCGTGCTATCAAAGCGGCCACCTCAACGCCGTGAGCAGCGAGGATTGCCTGCAGTTGAACATCTGGACGCCCACCTGGCCGATGAAATCGCCAGTGCCGGTCATGGTTTGGTTCCACGGCGGCGGAAATACCGCCGGATCTGCAATTGAACCTCTCTTCAACGGGGAGACCCTCGCCCGCCACGGAGTGATTCTGGTATCGGCGAATTACCGGCTCGGCGTCTTTGGTTTCTTCGCACATCCCGAACTCACCAAGGAGTCGGCGCACCATTCCTCGGGCAACTACGCTCTGCTCGATCAGATTATGGCGTTGCGGTGGGTGCAGGAAAACATCTCCAAATTCGGTGGCGACCCGGCAAATGTCACAATCTTCGGCGAATCGGCCGGTTCCATGGATGTGAACACCCTGTTGACCATGCCGATGAGCAAGGGCTTGTTTGCGCGGGCCATTGCCGAAAGCGGTGCAGCGGGCGAGGCGCAGTCACTGGCCGAAGCGGAAAAAAGGGGAGAAGATCTTGCCGCCAAGTTGAACATTAGCGGCGACGACACATTGGCGAAGTTGCGCGCGCTCTCCAGCGAGGATGCGATGAAGGCATCGTCGCAAGGACCGGGGGGTGGTGGAATGCTGGGTGTTAACGTCGACGGCTGGGTACTTCCCGAGTCGCCCTCAAGGGCCTTCGCCGCGGGACATGAGAACAAAGTGGCTCTGCTGTTTGGCAACAACTCTCAGGAACTGCAGAGGTCTTTCGGTCCAATGTCCGCGGATATCCGCGCGACCATTACCAAACAGTTCGGCCCATTGGCCGAGCGCGCCCTGGCTGCCTACGGACTGGATAGCTCAGCCGATCCCAAGCCAGATCCGGAGTTTGGAACTGTGGGAGCGCAGTGGGCAACGGACTCGACATTCCGTTGCGCCACAGTGCAGGAACTCGCTTGGCACACGGCTGCCGGTAACACAGCCTACGAGTATCAGTTCTCGCTTTCTGTGCACGGAAAGGAAGCGGACGGTGCGGCACACGCATCCGAGATTCCATTTGTATTCGGCACGCTGCCTGTGTGGCAGGAGACGCGGCATTACGAACTCTCGGATCGGCAGTATGCGCCTGTGATTCAAGAGTATTGGGTCAACTTTGCAAAGACTGGCGACCCCAATGGCGGCAGCCTGGTGAAGTGGCCGAAGTTCGACCCGTCGACTCGCGCTTATCTCGATCTCATGGATGCGGGCCCAGTGGCCAAAGAAGGACTGCGGCGTTCCGTTTGCGATCTGTATTCCGAAAACCAGAAGCGTCAGTGGGCGACGCAGTAGTTACAGGCGGCGGTTGCGAATGGATCCCACGCTCAAGCGCGGGATGCATTCGCAATCTCAAAGCACCTGCGTAAACCGCCCGATCAATCGATGCGGAAGGCAACATTGCAGCGAAGGACAACGGCAATTCGGCCGCTTACACATTCTGGAAGCAGGTTGTGAGCCCGGCAACCGCAAGCTGCTGAGTCTTAATTAAATTAATGATTTTAATGGGATTGGCCAGATTTGCTGGCGGAGAGAGAGGGATTCGAACCCCCGGTACCCTTACGGGTACAACGGTTTTCAAGACCGCCGGTTTCAACCGCTCACCCATCTCTCCGCCTGTGGTGGAGCTACTTCATTGTAAAGCCAATCCCGCCGAATGCGGCAGCGCATCCCGCGCCGCCGCCCCAAACCCCTTACTGCTGCAACACCAGCACCTCAACGCCCGAGGCTGCGTCCTTCTGGTGGAACACCTGCTCGGTCGCTTTCTGAAACTGCTCCGGCTTTGCGTAGGGAATATCGGTAAAGGTCTGCGGATTCCTGTCTGTCAGCGGAAACCATGAACTTTGCACCTGCACCATGATCCGGTGCCCGCGGCGGAAGGTGTGGCACAGATCGGGCATGGTGAAGTCGATCTCGGTTTCCTTGCCCGGCGTCAGTGGCTCGGGCTTCTCCCAGCTATTGTGGAACTTGGCGCGGAACGGCTCGCCGCGCAGCAGTTGCTCGTAGCCGCCCATCAGCAGCGGCGCAGCGTCCACAATCCGCTTGTTGCCCTTCAATGAGTCGTCGGGGTTTGGATAATCGTCCGGATAAACATCGATCAGCTTTACGTCGAAGTCAGAATCCGTTCCCGAGCTGGCCACCTTCAGGCGCGGAGAGATCGGTCCGGCAATGGTCAGGTCATCCTTGAGCGGTTCGCTCTCGTACACCAGCACGTCCGGCCGCGTGCCGGCAAAACGCTGGTCGTCCACCATGTAGCGCTGCGGAACGGTATCGGTGGTGTAGTCGGTAAACGGCACCGGATGATTCGGATCGCTCACATACTCATCCTTGCTGTCACGCTCGGCTGGCGCATCGAAGCTCAGCTTGCCTCCGGCATGAAAGTAGAGCGTTTTGGCTTGAGCGGTCTTTGGCGGCCACTCATCATAGCTCCGCCACACATTGGTTCCTGTTTCGAATACGACCGCCTTGGGCAGCGCCTTGCCTGCGCCCTTCAGGTAATGCTCGAAAAACGGAAACTGAATCTCGCTGCGAAAATACTCCGATGTCTTGGAATAGAACTGCACATCGCCCAGGTGGCTGCCGTCGTTGCGCGCCCATCCACCGTGAACCCAAGGCCCCTCCACCAGCGTGATCGGCGTCGTGGGATTGAACTTGCGGATCGCGTCAAAGGTCCGGTAAGGCCCTTCCAGATCCTCGGCATCGAACCAGCCGCCCACCACCAGCACCGCGCACTTCACGTTCTTCATGTGCTGCGAAAGATCGCGCGACTTCCAGTAATCGTCGTAGGTATCGTGCTTGAACTGGTCGTTGAACAGCCAGTTTGCGCCGTGCAGATACTGGCTGTCGAGGTTGGCCACGTTGCCGGCCTGCAGATAGAACTTGTACATATCCGGCGTGCCGAACTGGAAAGTCGCGCCGGGAGCCGGTTGCACCGGCGTCTTCTGCGGATCGAAGTCCACATAGAACCCGAAGTTGGCCGACAGCATGAACGCGCCGCCGTGGTAGCCGTCGTCGCCCAGAAACAGGTCGGTCATGGGCGCCTGCGGACTGGCCGCCACCAGCGCCGGGTGCGAATCGATGATGGACGCCGAGGTGTAGAACCCGGGGTATGAAATTCCCCAGATGCCCACCTTGCCGTTGTTATTAGGCACGTGCTTGAGCAAGTAGTCGATGGTGTCGTGGGTATCGGAGGAGTCGTCCACATCCTGGGGCGACTTCTTGTCGTCTATGTGCGGACGCATCTCGATATAGTCGCCCTCGCTCATCCACCGGCCGCGCACGTCCTGATAGACAAAGATGTAACCGCTTTTTTCGAATTCCTCGGAAGGGCCGAGGCGATGCGGATACTGATCCTCGCCGTAAGGGCCGACGCTATAGGGAGTGCGGTCCATGAGAAACGGGTAAGGGCCGGCGGCGGCATCCTTGGGGACATAGACGGCGGTGAAGAGCCGCTTGCCGTCGCGCATGGGGATGCGAAGCTCGTATTTGGTGTAGTGGGCGCGGACGTAGTCTTCTTTGGGCGCGTCCAGCGCGGGTTGCTGGGCGTGGAGCAGGATGGTTGCAAGGGCAAGAACGGCCAGTACGGCGAGCGGGAAACGGTTTGGTCTCGACATCTTTGGTAACAGGCTCCTCGACAACCAGAGTATCCCAGGCGGGGGATAGGTCGAGAAGCTGCCCTGTGCTGAGAGAAACGGACTGGGGGCGCCCGCTGGCTATCCGGCGTCGGTATCGGCGCTGTTTTCCCTCTCGCCGGCGACGGAGATGCGCAGGGAGCGGAGAAAGCTGAGATCGTTCTGGGTGAAAGGCAGT
>CAYZVG010000044.1:0-13044 GCA_964481595.1 uncultured Occallatibacter sp.
AAGGCATGAAGGCTGCAATGCGCCAGGCGGCGGGAAGCCTGATGGTGGTTGGCGTTGGCGGCACGGAGCTGACGGGCCTGGAACGCGCGTGGCTGCGGCTGGTGAGGCCGGGCGGCGTGATTCTGTTTCGGCGCAACATTCAAGATGCGCGGCAGACGCGGGCGTTGCTGGCGGAGGCGACTGCGCTGTGCGCGGCGCACAGTTTGCGCTGCGTGGATGTGGAAGGCGGCACGGTGGACCGGTTGCGCGACGCGCTGGCGCCGATGCCCTCCGCACAGGCCGTGGCGCGAGCTGCAAGGAACCCTGGCAAGGAACGCTTGGCGCGCGAACATGGCGAGCTGGTGGGCCGGGCGGTGAAGGCGTTTGGGTTGAACACGACGCTTGCGCCGGTGCTGGATTTGGGATTGCCGGAATCAGCCGCAGTGATGGGAACACGCGTGGCCGCTGCGACTGCGGAGGGCGTGGTGGAGTATGCGCGCGGGTTTCTTGGCGGGCTGAAAGCCGTGGGCGTGGCCGGCTGCGGGAAGCATTTCCCAGGGCTGGGCGCGGGGGCACTCGACTCGCACCAGGAGACACCGCAGATTGAGCGCGGCATGGCGGAACTCTGGCTTGACGATCTTGCGCCGTATCGCGCGCTGCGCGATGCACTGCCGATGGTGATGGTGAATCACGCAGCGTACCCTAGTACGCCGGGAAAGGCGCGGCCGGCAAGCGTCTCGGCGTACTGGATGACGACGGTGTTGCGCAAGCGGATCGGATACAAGGGGATTGTGTTCTCAGACGATCTGGAGATGGGCGGGATTCTGAAGTTCATGCCCATTGAAGAGGCTGTGGTGGCCGCAGTGCGCGCGGGGATTGACCTGATGGAGATTTGTCACAGTCCGGAGCTGATTTTGCGCGGGTATGAGGCGCTGCTGCGCGAGGCGGAAGGGTCGCGTGCGTTTGCCGCGATGCTGACCGCACACGCACAACGAACTGCACGGCTGCGGGCGCGGTTGTTTCCTGGCGCGCTGGAGCGGGCACTGACGGCAACACAATTTGAAGCGCTGCGGAAGCGGATATTGCGCTTCAGCGATACGGTTGGGCGGTTGCAGCAAGCGGAGGCCACACAGGCATGAAGGCAAAAGCAATGACGGTGGCCGGGATTATGAGCGGCACCTCGGCGGACGGGATCGACGTGGCGCTGGTGCTGATTGCGCCGGGCAAACTGCGGCCGAAGCTGACGCTGCTGGCGCATGAGGGATTTGCCTTTCCAGCGGCGCTCAGGCGTGCGGTGCTGGCGGCGATGAATGCGCCGGCGACTTCAGCGGCGGAGCTGGCGCGTTTGAGCTGGCGGCTGGGGATTGCCTATGCCGAAGCGGTTGCGGCCACGATGGAGAAGCACAAAGCGCAGGCCGGAAAGCTGGATTTGATTGGATGCCACGGGCAGACGCTCTACCACCAGGCGCAACCGGCGAGTTATGCGGGACGCACGTTCGCATGCACGTGGCAGGCGGGTGAGGCTGCGTTGATTGCGGCAGAGATCGGGGTTCCTGTGGTGTCGAATTTTCGGCCGGCGGATATGGCGGCGGCCGGCCAGGGCGCGCCGCTGGTGCCGATGCTCGACTACGTGTTGTTCGCCGACGGGAAACGCGGGCGGGTTCTGCAGAATATTGGCGGCATCGCGAACCTGACCGCGATTCCGGCAGGTGCGGGCGCGGAGGATGTGATCGCCTTCGACACCGGGCCGGGAAACATGATGATCGATGCGCTGGCGCAGGAGCTGTTCAAGAAGGCGTTCGACCGCAACGGAGATATTGCGGCGCGCGGAACGGTGATTGACCCGGTGCTCAAACAGGAGCTTCGAAATCCTTACTACAAATTGACGCCGCCGCGCACGGCGGGACGCGAGCAGTTTGGGCGCAATCATGTTGCGAATTTCCTCAAGGAATGCCGTAAACGCTCGATGAATCCCGAAGACGCTTTGGCTACCGCAACTGTGCTAACGGCAGAGACGATTGCGCAAAGCTACCGGCAGTTTGTGCGGCGGCGGATGAAGGGCGCGGAGGTGGACTACATTGTGTCTGGCGGCGGGGCGCGCAACGCTACGCTGATGGCAATGTTGCAGGCGCGGCTTGCGCCCATGGGTTGCGAACTGGCGGCGAGTGAGGAATTCGGAATGCCGGTGGAGGCGAAAGAGGCTGCGGCCTTCGCACTGCTGGCATGGCAAACCTGGCACAAGCGGGCAGGCAACGTGCCGGCGGCAACGGGAGCGGCGCGAGGAGCGATTCTGGGCCAGGTGACGTATGCGTAAGCTGTTGGCGCTAGCGGCCTTGGCAATGCTGGCCGGGTGCCATTCGACCCAGCGGGATATGCGGACCGTGGTGTTCTTGATCGAGAGCAGCCCGGCTAACCTTGACCCGCGTATTGGAACCGATGCGCAGTCACAGAGGATTGACGCCCTGCTGTTCGACGGGCTGGTGGATCATAACGCGAGCTTCGAGTTCACGCCCGCGCTAGCGACAGGTTGGGAGCAGCCCGATCCGCTGACGATTGTGTTTCACTTGCGCGATGGGGTGCGTTTTGGCGATGGACGCGCATTCACGGCGCGTGACGTGGTTTGGACGATTGATTCGATCCGCACGGGCGCGGTGATCTCGCCCAAGGCGGCGGCGTATGCGGCGATAGCCAGCGTGGAGGTGCGAGACCCGCTGACAGTTGTTCTGCATTTGAAACATGCGGACAATTACCTGCTGCGGAACCTCTCGACGGGTGCCATGGGCATTGTGCCGGAGGGCAGCGGGCGCGATTTCTGGAAACATCCGGTGGGCACGGGGCCGTTCCGGTTTGTGAGCCAGCAGATCGACCAGGACGTGACGATTGAGCGCAACCCTCTGAGCTGGTCCATTGAGCCGAAGCTGGAGCGGGTGCGGTTTCGAGTGGTGCCGGACGCGACTACCGAATCGCTAGAACTGGAGAAGGGATCGGGCGATGTGGCCGTCAATTCCCTGCCCATCGACTCGCTGCCGGTACTGGCGGCGCGGAAGGATCTACAGATAGAGGAGACGGGCGGAACGGAGATCCAGTACCTGGCCTTCAACGTGCGCGATCCTCTGCTTGCCGATGCGCGGGTGCGGCAGGCGATTGCCTGGGCGATTGACCGCAGGCTGATTATCAAGACACTGCTGAGGGGTCATGCGCAGGCGGCAGACAGTCTGCTGCCGAAGGGGCACTGGGCGTGGACCGATCAGGTTGCGCGGTACGAGTACGATCCGGCACGGGCGGAGCGGCTGCTGGACGAGTCGGGCCACCGTCGCGGAAATGACGGAGTGCGCTTTAAGCTGGCCATGAAGACCAGCACCGAAGAGGGCGCGCGCTTGCTGGCCGCCGTACTGCAGCAGCAACTGGCGCAGGTGGGCATTAAGCTCCAGTTAGAGAGCTACGAGTTTGCGACGTTCTACTCCGACGTGACGCGGGGAGCCTTCCAGATGTATTCGTTGCGCTGGATCGGGGGCAACGAGCAGCCGGACATTTTTGGCTACACCTTTGCGACGGCGAACTTTTCGCCCAAGGGGGCCAATCGGGGGCACTACTCGAATAAGGAACTGGACGCCCTGCTGGCGGATGCGGTAGAGAGTGCCGACAGCCAAAAGCGGCGTGCGGACTACGTTGGGGCGCAGCAGATTTTGGCTCGCGACCTGCCGGCAGTCAACCTGTGGTACCCGAACACGATAGTGGTTCACAATGGGAGGTTGACCAATGTGATCCCCTCCCCGTCGGGGAGCTATGCATTTCTTGAGACTGCCGAGCTGGCCCCGTGAAAAAATAGCTGCGGCGTTCTCAACAACTTGAGCCCGCATACCAGGCATCATGCGGGATATTCCGCAGGAACCTAGAATCTGCTTGAGCTTTACGCCGCATACGACGTGGCCAAGCTGGTTTTGCCGTGTTCAACCTTAACCCATAACTTGTTTGTGCACAGTCTGAAACTGCGGTTCGACCTTTTGGACGCCTAATTCGTCTATCGCAATAGAGACCCTTTTTTGTACTGGGCACAAGGATTCGATTCCGGGAGTTTGCATGAAGAGCAAGTTCAGCATTGGTATTTTGGCGTCGGCGGCTGTTTTGGCGGCGCTTTCGATCTGCGCGATTCGCGTTGAAGCACAAACCGCAGCCCCGGCCTCGCGTTTTTTGGGCACGGTTACCGCGGTAAACGGCACCTCACTTACGGTAAAAACCGACGCAGGCGAGATTCATCAAGTAGATGTGCCGGCGACTGCGGTTCTGAAGCAGGTTGAGCCGGGCGCAAAGGATCTGAGCGCGGCGATCACGGTTGAGTTCAGCAGCATCGCCACGGGCGACCGCGTGCTAGTGCGGCTGGATCCGAATGCGGCAGCCGGTACGACCCAGGCTTTGCAGGTGATTACGCTGAAGCAGGCGGCACTGGCGGCCAAACAGGCACAGGACCAGAAAGATTGGCAGCAGCGCGGGGTCAGCGGGCTTGTGAAGAGCGTCGATGCGGCCTCTGGCACAATCATGGTTACCAGCGGTGCGGGATCCACGGCCAAAACCATCACGGTTCACGTGGACAAGCAGAGCGTTTTGAAGCGCTACGCGCCGGCGTCGGTCCGCTACGACCTGGCCCAGGTTGCCCCGATCGATGCGATCCATGAGGGCGACCAGTTTCGCGCACGCGGTGCAAAGAACGCCGCGGGAACCGAGATCACGGCCGAGGAAGTTGTGTCGGGAAGCTTCCGCAATATCTCTGGAACAATTACATCTATCGATGCGGCCAGTTCAAATATCGTGGTGAAAGACCTGGCCACCAAGAAGCAAGTGACGATCCACGTTGGAGCTGACGCGCAGTTGCACAGACTGGCGGATACGACAGCGACCATGCTGGCGGCAGTGCTGAACGGGAATTCAAGCGGCTTTGCCGGACGCATGGGCGCGCCCGGAGCGGGACGCGCGCCTGGAGCTGGCGGTCCCGGTGCGGGCGGTGGTATGCGGGCAGCCTATGGCGGCGGCGGCGGAGGCTTTGACGTGCAGCAGATGCTGAGCCGCGCGCCGGCGATTCAACTCAGCGATCTGAAGAAATCCGAAGCAGTGATGGTGGTTGCGACGGAAGATGCAACCGGCGTTTCGGTAATCACTTTGATGGCGGGTGTTGAACCACTGCTTGAAGCTCCGGCGGCAAGCGAGAATCTGCTCAATTGGAGCTTAAGCTCCGGCTCTCCCGATGCGGGTGGAGCGCAATAAGGGAGCGGCAAACTCAAGTTCGAACAAACGAAATCCGAGTAAAAACGCTCAGGGTGGAAACCAGAGCAAAAGAGGAAAACGTGCACCTACGATTGAATTGGCTTTTTGGTTTTGTACTAGCGCTATTGGTCGCTTCTACAAGTACGTTGATGGCGCAAAATCAGGTTACGTCCGGCGCGGCAGCGCCTGCGGCAACAACAGCAGCGGCGCTGCGCGGAAAGATCGCCGACCCAACCGGTGCGCTGATCCCTGGCGTGAAGATTACGGTTCTGAATGCGCAGGGCAAGACGATAGCAACCACCACATCGGATGCCACGGGCAACTACTCCTTGACGGGATTGCCGCCTGGTAACTACACGGTGCTGGCCACGATTGAGGGATTTGCTCCCTTCAATTCCCAGGCTCTGCAGCTTGCGGCGAACCAGACAAAGCACGTGGACATCTCCATGGCCATTGAAGCGGCGCAGCAATCAGTAACCGTGACGGATGAAGACGGCGCACCACAGGTGAGCATTGAAGCCGGCGCCAATGGAGACGCCATGGTGCTGAAGGGCAAGGATCTGGATGCGCTTTCAGACGATCCGGACGAGCTCTCGAGCGAGTTGAGCGCTCTGGCAGGACCGTCAGCAGGACCAAATGGCGGACAGATCTACATTGACGGCTTTACCGGAGGCACGTTGCCTCCCAAGTCCGCAATCCGCGAGATCCGCATCAACCAGAACCCGTTTTCGGCGGAGTTCGATCGCATGGGCTTTGGCCGCATCGAGATTTTGACCAAACCAGGAACCGACACGTTGCACGGGCGCGCTTTTGTTCAAGGCAACGACAAGGCCTTCAACACGTCGAACCCGTTTTCAGCGCCGCCCTCGTACTATAGCGTTCAGTACAACGCGAGCGTCAGTGGCGCGCTCAACAAGAAAACCTCTTACTTCCTCAGCCTTGATGGACGCGAGAATCCCGACGCCAGCGTTTATTCGGTCAGCATTCCGCTGCTCAACACCACGACTGGGCAGTACTACATCCCATACGAGTCGGATGGGGTTACCGTGATCCCTACGACAGGTGCTGTCTATAGCCCGTCGACTCGGATTGAGTTCTCACCCAGGATAGATCTTCAGTTGGGCAGCAAGAACACACTGACAGTCCGTTATCAATATGAGCGCGGCAGCTCGAGCAACTCGGTGGGTAGCGCTGCCCTGCCGACGACGGCTACCGGTTCGTCGTCTACAGAGCATTCGGTTCAGATCACCGACTCGCAGATTATTACCGATCACATTGTGAATGAGACGCACTTCCAGTACCGGCGTGCGCCTTCTACCGGCTCGGAGATAAGCGATGCGCCCAGCTACGGCGTGGGCGGATACTTCTCAGCCGGCGGTGGCGGCGGCATCTCGACCAGCGATTCGACACACGTGGAGTTGCAGAACGCGACCACCATGTCCGCTGGCGCACATGCCATCAAATTCGGCCTGTGGGCGCGCGATAACTACAACTCCTCTGACTCCAGTGGCGGCTTCAACGGCAGCTTCAGCTTTCTAACACTGAACGCCTATGTGGCCACGCTAAACGGACTGGCGACGGGGCAGACGGTTCAGCAGATTCAAGCAGCTTGCCCCACCGGCGCGAACGGCTGCACCCCGAATATGTTGAGCTACACCACGGGCAACCAGAAATATAAGGCCAACGTTTTCGATGGCGCCTTGTACTTCCAGGATGATTGGAAGTTCAACAGGCTTCTAACGCTTTCAGGCGGGTTGCGCTGGGAAACACAGAATCACATTGTTGACCACAGCGACTTTGCCCCGCGCTTCTCAATTGCTTACGCAGTGGACGGTCACAAGAAGGGCACGAAGACGAAGACTGTATTCCGTGCAGGCTACGGATTCTTCTACGACCGCTTCTCGGTCGGCAGCCTGATGGGACTCGCAGAGGATAATGGCGGACCCAACAGCCAGGTGCATATTTCGGTTACCAATCCCACCTGCTTCAGCCAGACGAGTCTGGCCGCAGCACTGGCTCAGTCCGGCTCCAATTGCACTGCGGGTTTGGCAACCACTCCGACGATCGAGCAGATCAAACCGAATTACCATTCGCCGATCAGCGAGCAATTTACGACCAGCCTGGAACGGCAGCTTACCAAGACAATTTCGGTCACGGCTACCTATATCCATACCTACGGCGTGCACCAGTCAGCGACGCGGGACTCCAACGCTTACCTGCCCGGAGATTACACGTTCAACTTCAATGCTCCGCCCACGATCACTGGCACGCGACCCAATCCGTCGCTCGGCATCGTGAATGAGATTTATAACGAGGCGGTGTTCAAGCAGAACCAGCTGAACGTGAGCATTAACGCCCGCATAACGAGCAACTTCAATGTGATGGGCTATTACTCGCGCGGTTACGCGGATGGCGATACCGGAACTGCTTCGAACTCGTACGACCTGAAACAGAACTATGGCCGCTCGTCATTTACCCAGCGGAATATGGTTATGCTGATGGGAACCATCACCGGCAAATGGGGCATCTCGTACAATCCGATGCTCAATGCGCAGTCGGGACGGCCCTATGGCATCGCTACCAACTACGATTTAACAGGTGACCAGTTCTACAACGACAGGCCTTCGTACGCTGCAAGCTCGACGTTATGCACCGGCTCGACGGGCCAGTACGTGCAGACCTCCTTTGGCTGCCTTGACGTGGTGCCCCAAGCGGGCGAAACGCTCCTGCCTGTGAATCTGGCCAATGGCCCCGCATCCGTGAGCATGAACCTGCGCGTGAGCCGGTCATGGGGTGTGGGACCGAAGATCGTCGCGGCAAATAGCCAGAATGGGCCGTTCGGTCCTGGCGGCTTCCCTGGTGGCGGCATGGGCGGACCACCTCCTGGTGGCGGCGGCGGTGGCCCCCGAGGCGGTGGTGGCGGCATGGGCGGCGGCGGCTTTGGCGGCGGCATGGGCGGACCTCCTGGCATGGGTGGCGGCGGATCTCGTGGCGGCATGTCGGGAACCGGGCGCAAGTATGCTCTCAACTTCAGCGCTCAGGCCCAAAACCTGTTCAACGATGTTAACTATGGAAACCCAAGCGGCACGGTGGTACCGACGCTGTTGTCGGGTTCCGGATCGAGCGCGGTCTACGGGCCGGGCAGCCGTTTCGGTACGTCGACCACACTGGCGGGTGGAGGATTTGGCCGTGGTGCTTCTTCTTCGGCGGTACGGCGCATCTACCTGCAGGCTTCATTCTCGTTCTAACTGCAGCGAACTTGCACCAACAACAAGGGCCGAAGCGCAATGCTTCGGCCCTTCCCTTTTTTACTGCGCCGCGCCGATGGTTGCAGACTGAGGGACGGCGGCGAAGGCATCGGAGAGGGAGACAACCCGCAACTGCGCTTTGATTGCGTCAAGCGGGGCCGCGCTCCACGCGGTGATCTGCACGGTTTCGCCGGGGAGCAGATCAAAGTAGTTGTCGCTGAGGCCAACCACCAGATCGCCGAAGGAGAGATAGACGCTGCGGGCAAGCACCGGCGCACTGAGCGTGATGGTGAATTTGCCGGCGGCGGGAACGAATTGCCGCGCGCTGGCATCCCACTCGCGGTGATTCGCTTCAGAGGGCAATGGATGTGCGGTGGCGATACCTGTCTTGATTGCAGCCGGTTTGAGATGGACTTCCTTGGTTGGAGCCAGATAGAGAATGTTGCGAGAAATCTGAGCGTCGGCACCCACCAAATCGGCGGCGATGAAGACGCGTGTGGTGTCGGCTGCGCCGGCGTCAGCGAGCTTTTTGAGTGGCCACTCAAGATAGACCTTGCTCGACAACGGCGGAATTGTCACCGGCTGAGAATCTTCAAGCAGGACCTTGCCGCTAAAGTCCATGAGACGCGTGTGCAGGGTTGCCCGCTGGGCCTCAGTCAAGTCGGAGACGATGTAGACCTTCACCGCACCGTCTTCAATGTGCGGAGAGACGAGCACGGGCGCGTAAAAACGGCGCGCGTAATACTGGAGCACCTTCCAGCGGCCGAAGTAATCGATGGACGACCAGGATGCAACTGGCCAGCAATCGTTTAACTGCCAGAAGATGGAGCCCATGGTCTCAGGACGCGAACGGCGGAAGTACTCCGCACCGATCTTGATGCCTTCAGCCTGGAGAACCTGGCTCGCGTAGAGGAAACTGGCGAAATCTTTCGGCTCGGGATAGTCGCGCAGCATGTAGTCGTGGATGATCGAGTTGCCTTCGTTGTTCTTCTGGTGGGCAAGCATGACGGGGGTGAAGATGCTGGCGCGGTCCTCGGGCGCAGTGAAGGCTTCAATGGTCTTCATCTCAGGAAACGACTGAAATCCGAATTCGGTGACGAAGCGCGTGCGATGCGTCTCATAGGTGGTGAACGGAACGCGGCCATGCCACACATCCCAGATGTGGTCGTCTCCTGTATGGAAGGCGGGCGTGACAGCTTCGTAGTCGGAACTGGGGGAACTGGGCCAATAGGCCGCCTCTGGCGCAAGGCGCGCGACCACGCGGGGAAGGATTCCACTGAACTCCGTCAGGTAGTCTTGCCACATTTGGAGTTTAACGTTGGGTGGAAGCGCGGCGCGTGCGCCCCAGTTCAAAGCCTGCTCGGTTTCGTTGTTGCCGCACCAGACGACGATGCTGGGATGATTGCGCAGGCGGCGCACCTGGTCCTCGGCTTCTGCCTCAATGCTGAGCTTGAAGGAATACGTGCCGGGCTGCCAGTCGTTGCCAAACATGAAATCCTGCCACACGAGGATGCCCAGTTCGTCGCAGATACGGTAGAAGTCGTCGGACTCGTAATAGCCGCCGCCCCAATGGCGAATCATGTTCATGTTGGCATCGCGGGCGGATTCGAGAATGCGGCGGTAGTCGGCAGTGGTTACGCGATTGGGGAAGCTGTCGAATGGAATTACGTCAGCGCCTTTGGCGAAGATGGGGATGCCGTTGACGACCAGTTGAAAGCTACGGCCCCACTTGTCTGGATGGCGGTCGAGCACCACGGAGCGGAGGCCGGTGGTGACGGTGAGCTCATCGGCGATCTGCGCACCGGTAGCAACCTGAGCCTTAAAGTCGTAAAGCGGCTGATTGCCATAGCCGGCGGGATACCAGAGATGCGGATGCACGATTTCAATGGGTAGATCGATGACGTTGGTGCCTGCGTGCAGATCGACCGAGCGGGCAAACGTTATCGTGTTGCTGCCCGACGAGTACTGAATGACGACCTTGGCGGGACCCGCGACGGCGGATTCGATTTCAACTTCGGCATCGAGATGCGCTGCTTCCCTGCTCACGTCGCGTTGATGGATGGCGAAGTCGGCGATGCGCGCCTTGTCCCATGCCTCAAGCCGCACCGGACGCCAAATTCCGCTGGTGACGAATGTCGGGCCCCAGTCCCATCCATACTCGTATGCGGCTTTGCGGATGTATGTTTTTGGCGCGGTGCCTGTTTTCGGCTGCCATGGATCAGTGGCGGCTGCTTGAGACGCGGCTTTGATGGGCGACGGGAAGACGATGCGAAGCTGATTTGCGCCGGGATACAGATGGGCTTTGACGGGGACGCGCCAGGTGCGGAACATGTTGTTGGCGCCGAGCACCTGCGCGCCATTCACGTAGACTTGCGCTGCCGCATCAAGACCTTCAAAGACAAGATCGACATTGCGCCGCGCGAGCGTTGCCGAGGTAACGCCAATCGAGGTGCGGTACTCCCAACTCTCGTTCTGTATCCACTGAAGCTTGGCTTCGTTGTCGCGATAGAAGGGATCGGGGATCTTTTTGTTGGCGAGCAGATCGAGATGGACATCTCCAGGGACGGTTGCCGGAAGCCAGCCTGCTTCAGCGGCTGCGCCTTCCTTAACCTGGCGAAACTGCCAACCATGATTGAGCATGAGGACCTGATTTTGAGCGGGCTTTGCCGTTGTTGCGACTGCGGGGCTTGCACCCCACGCGACAGATGCGGCGGCCAAAGCACAGCAAAGTGCTCCCGCCGCAATCGATACTTGCATTGCGCTTCCCTCCGATGCCGAAGGCGATAGGAATCCCGATCGAACTTCGCACGCGGTGCGACCTTCGATGATAACGCTATCGGCCGAGCCGCGGCTGAAGTTGAAATCGCTCAGGAGGGGCGGTGCCATGCGAAAAGACGGCGCAGGAGCGTGTCGGCTGCAAAGACGCCGGGACCAAGGATGAGGATGAGGAGAGCTGCGAACCAGTAGGTGTAAGGGGTAGCGCCGTAAAAATCGCTGGGATTGGTGAGAATGTGCGAGAAGTTGACGCGGTCGTCGGGGACGCTGAGGTAAGCGACTGTCATGTTGACGAAGAGAACGAGAGAGGTGAGGCGCGAGGCGACTCCGGCGGCGAAGAGGATGCCACCAACGAACTCAACCAGCGCAACCATCAGCGCGGTTGCGCCGGGCGCGGGCAGATTGAGTGAGGCGAAGAAGTCTGTGACGCGGGCCAGATGCGTCAGCTTTCCCCAACCGTCCTGCGCGAATTGCCAGCCCCAGTAAAGGCGAATAGCGAGCAGCAACGGATTGCGGCCATAGCCGGGAATCGCAGCGAATCGATCGCATAGACGCACTGCCAAATCAATGGCTTTCGACATAAAGTTCACCTTTCAGTTGAATCAAGGGATTCGAGATCGGGAGCGCATATCCAGCCAAGCTCCGCCCATGTGGCAAACCAGTTTTGAATGCGCTCGGACTGCCGAGACTGGGTCATGCGCGAGCCGGAAAAACCCGCGGCGATCGCTTCGGCTAGCGGATGGCCGGCTCGTAATGCTGTCAGCGTGAGAAACTCTTCGCGTTCGAGGCGACGGTAATAGACGGATAAATCGACGCGGTGGGCTGCTACCCAGGTGGACCGGCGGCGCAGACGTGCCAACTTCACTGGAGCCTGCTGCGATTCTTCTCGCGCAATGCCCGCTTCGCTGGATTGACGCTTCTCGCGTTTGTGCAGGCCGAGGACAAGGTCGTCAGCGGGGTAATCGAGCGTGATCAACTGCAGATGAGGCTGCAGGCTGAGACGCGAATCTGCGTCGAGGGTGGCGATCTGCTCAAGCGTGAGTGGAGCGCGCTCGGCGGAGTCGAATGCCTCGACAAAGGCCCACTCGATGCGCGCCACATCGACCGCCAGGCGGTGACGGCGGCCAGCAAAGTTTGGATGGTCGGCAAGCCACGCGGGCAGATGCTGGCCGAGATTGCGCAGAGTAAACGAGCGGCTGGGATGCGCCGCGAGATAGGCGACCGAGAGGCGGTCAAAGGCTGCGGCGCCTACGACTGCGGCAAGAGCGCGAAAATCTTCAGCGAGCGCGCCGAGCACGCGAAACCAATACTGACGGTTGTAGATCTCAAGGCGCTCAAACGCGGTGAGGCGGCTGTTGGGCGCGATGAAAGTTTCTGCGACAGCCTGCATGGAACGTCCGTCGGCGGAGTGGGATTGCATCTGTTCGTCCGCAGTGAGCGGTTGCATGATAGACGCGGCCATCTGCCGCTGCAACGTTTCGAGATTCATCGCGCGGCCTCCGCGAGCGCTTCCGCGTTGCGCTCAAGATACTTCTCTGCCTTCTTTGCCTCGGCGTGGACTTCATCGAAGCTGGGAATGCGATCGTCCCACTCCAGCAGCGTGGGCGTGGGACCGCAACGCTCGATGGCGCGCGCGTATAACTGCCAGACGGGATCGATCACCGGATGGTCGTGCGTGTCGAGGATGTACTTCTCGTACTTCGAATGGCCGGCGATGTGGATCTGCGCAACACGATGCGCAGGCACTGCGTTGACGTAGTCCATGGGATTGAACTCGTGATTC
>CAYZVG010000045.1:0-13029 GCA_964481595.1 uncultured Occallatibacter sp.
TCGCCATTCTCGATGTGGTTGGGCGCATCCACGGCCCACTCCTCGGTAGCACTGGGATCGAGCGCTGGCGGCACCGATGGGAACTCGTCAAGAAACACGCTCTCGCCCGGATTGGCCGGAAGATCTTCGCCATCCTTGGGCTGAGGCTGAGCCACGCCGTTGATGTAAACAATGCCGTCGTGCAGATGAATGTGGTCGCCGGGAACACCGATGAGGCGCTTGACGAGAAACAAGTACTGCGGTTTGCCCTCTGCATCTGGATCGGGAACCGGCTTGATGAACACAAGGATGTCGCCGTGCTTTGGCTCGCGATAGCGAACGAAGGGCATCCACTTCGCTGGCGGGGCCAGCGTTACGCGATCCACCACCAGGTGGTCGCCCACCAGCAGAGTGTTCTCCATGGAGCCGGAGGGAATGACGAAGTTCTGCGCCAGAAATGTAAGGATGAAGAGGCCCACAACCAGCACCGAGCAGATACTGGCCACCGCCTCGAAGGGAGTCTCCTCCACTTCGCCGCCGGCCGGCCTGGCGTCCGCCTGTGTGTCTATGGAATCGCTGGGGACTGGCGTCGTTGCGACAGGAGTCATCTCAAGTGGCTTCTTCTTTTTTGTCATCCTCTCGCTCATTCATCCCTGGGCAGTAAACAGTTATCAGCCGGCCTAAGCTGAAGAAGAATCGATCTCCTGAAGGGGATCGCGAAACGCTAATGCACAACGAGGAAGATGCGCTTCCAGCGCGCAAACCCTGTCAGCTTCTCCGGCAGCAACTTATCGAGTCCGAGTCTATCATCTCCGGCCTGAAGCGCAGCCTGCGGCGCGTCGGTGGTCGAGGGCCGGCGCAGCGAGAAATAGATGACCAGCGGCCGCGCAACAATCGATTGCCGTGGCACAAATCCCCAAAAGCGCGAGTCCTTGCTGTGGTTGCGGTTGTCGCCCAAAACAAAGTACTGCCCTGCCGGAACCACCAGTTCGCCATTGTGCGTCAGGCCCTGCATCTGCAGCCACCAGTCAGGGTCCACCTGGGGATCGGTATAGATGCGCGCGGGAAAGTTATCGCGAAAGGGATTGGGCGGCGCAGGTTCGAAGGAGGCGTATGGCTCTTCAAGCGGCGTTCCGTTCACGAAGACACGGCCGTCCTCAATGCGAAGACGATCGCCAGGAAGGCCTACCACGCGTTTGACCAACAGTGGCGGCTCAGGATGATGAAACACGATGATGTCTCCGCGCTCCACATCGCGATAGGGCATGAGCCATTTGCCGGCGAACCCCGCCGTACCGTACACCTGCTTGTTGAAGAGCAGAAAATCGCCAACCAACAGCGTGTGCTCCATGCTCTCCGATGGAATCAGAAGCGGCTGCAAAACAAACGTGAGCAGAAACAGCGCTACCACAATCGTGCGCAGCAGCGAAGCTAAAGCCTCGGCCAGCGTAGGCATGTGAAGCCGCGCATGAGCTGAAGAATGTGCATTGTCGCCAGCGGCGATCGCAGTGGTGCTCACAGCGAATCTTCCTCCTCGCTCACGCCGCCGGTCCCGTCCTTATTCAGCTCGACGGCGGTCCCGCTCGACATCCGCTCCAGCGCTCTGCGCGCCGCATCCTGCTCGGCCCGTTTTTTGGTGGTTCCAATTCCGCGCGCCAGCGGTTTTCCCGGCTCGCCTTCCAGTTTCAAACGCACCTCGACCAGAAATCGCTTGCGATGGCCAGGACCGCTTTCGCTCTTCACGCGATAAACTGGCGTTCCCACGCCTTCGGCCTGCAAACGCTCCTGCAGCGCAGACTTGTAGTTGCCCAGCGCTTCTCCCGAACGCAATTCCTCGGCAAGCTGCTCGGCCGCCCGGCCCAACACGTGGAGCCGCACAAATGCTCTCACCGGCTCCAGCCCGCCATCCAGAAACAGCGCGCCAATCACCGCTTCCATCGTATTTGAAATCACGGTGCTCTTGCGCCGCAGGCCGCTCTTGTCCTCGCCCTTGCTTAACCGCAAGTGACGGCCCAGCCCTAGCGCCTCAGCAACCCGCGCCAGGTGCTGCCGGCTCACAAGCTGCGCACGCACGCGCGTCAACTCGCCTTCGTGCCAATCGGGATGCTCCGCAAACAGCGACTCGGCAACCACCAGCCCCAGAACCGCATCGCCCAAAAACTCAAGCCGCTCATTGTCGCAGGGTAACTGCGACTGCGCTTCGGCGAGCAGGTCAACTGTAGCCTCATCGCTCAAGCCCTCGCGCCGATGATCGTGGGCTGCCTGCTCGGCTGCCTGCTCCCTGGCCAGCGACCGGTGCGTGAGCGCGCACACCAGCAAGCTGGGAGCGGCAAAAGCGTGTCCCAACGCATCTTCGAGTTCCTGCAGAGCTGCTTCCACGTGCGCCTCGCCTGCGTCTTTCAACACACTCCGGGAAAATCGACCGCGATCATTCAGTCTGTGTCAGCCCGGTTTCCCCGGCTCCCGAATACGGCGATGCGAGAACGCTCGCCGCACCACTGAAGCCTACTGCGGCTTTGGATTCGCATTTTGATTCGGAGCCGCTTGAGGCTCCTTGCCCGAGGGAGGATTCGATGCATCGTCATCCTCGCCACAACTGAATCCTTTAATCGTATATGCGGATTTGACGCCGCGTTCGGCGGCTAGCCGCGTATCCTGCTGTCCGTCGCGCGCTTCAAGCGCCGCTTTGTATTCGGCAACTGCCTGATCGCGCTTGTCGCACTCCAAGTCGAGAATGCGGCCCAAATAAATATGCGACCACGCCAGCAGCCTCTGCTCCTTGCTCGTGGCCAAAGTCTTTTGAAAATCGTCGATCGCCTGGTCCGGCTGCTTATCGATCAATTCTACCCGCGCCATAATGAAGTGCGCGCGGGCAACATCCGCGGCGGTGGGCGACCCGCCGCTCTGCGTGGCGAGTACATTTTGCGCCATGGCGCTAGCGCCGGCAACATCGCCGTTTGACAGTTTCACCTCGGCCAACTCCAGACCGGTGACCTTATGCGGCTTGCTTCGCCCAAGGACTTCGGCGTCCGCCTGCTTGTCAAACTCGATCTTGCGTATCCGGCTCTCCTGCTGCTCCACGTCCATGCTATAGACCATTTCGCCGATGGTGTCTTTCAGGCTGGCCGGCTGCTTTTCAAACTGGACCATCTGGTCATAAAAATACTGCGTCAGCGCAAATCCCTGCCTCATATCGTGCTCAACCGCCGTTGCGCGCACCGCTTCCTGCTTTTGCTCAGTCAACTGCACCTCATGCTGATAGCGGGGCAACTGCGACCGATCCACATTGGCGGGAATCTTGTAGTCCGGAATTCCGGTTTCCATGGTGCGCGCCTCAATGGCCTTGATCAGGCACTCCACCATCAGCGGCACCGTATCGGAACGGAAGCGAAAATCCAGAGGAGCGTCGCGGATCAACTTCAGCAGGGGTTGCGCGCGATCGATTGCGTTGGCGCGCTCAAACAGCAAAGGATCGATCATGTAGTGCAGATAGGTGTGGCGAACGTCCGACAGGCGAATCTGGCCGTCAACCGGCGAAACCACCACCACGTAGTCGGTGTCATAAATGCGCGCATTCACCGTGGACGGCGAAAGCATGGGCTCGATCACCACGATAAAGCGCCGCCCGTCGTAGGTCGATGCGGGCATCTTGAGATAGATATTGGTTGACACAATCATGTTGGTCAATGGATTGTGCAACTGGTTTGCGGCTTCGTCGTAGGTGTGGTGAACGGTGAGCCAAATTCCATGCAGATCGACCGCTTCAACAAACGTCTTGAGCAGAGGCACAAACTCCGCCACCTGGGTGGCGTCGGGAGGCATCTCGGTTAAATCCGTGGTGATTTCCAGTTCCGGTGGCGGCGAGAGATAAAGCGACAGGGAGATATATTGCGCCACATCCGACTCAGTGCCGGTCAAGCGGTGCTGGGCAACGTAGAGACAAAGCGCATCGCGGCTGGCGCGCGCTCTCTCGCTCGCGGCCAGTTCCTTGTCGATCTCATCCCGCACCTGCTTGCGGACCGGCGCGCTGTCCTTGAGCCCCTCGTCGTAACCGCACATATTCAGTGCGGCGGCCACCAGGAACACCGGTTCGGTGCTTACCAGTGAGATGGTGGGGCCTGCCGGATCGATGGTCGGCGCCTTCTCACGCACATACGCCTGCGCCGGCGGCAGATCCTGACCGCCGCTTGAGGACTGTGAGCCGGAAGATTGGCCGCGGACTGGGCCCGGAGTGGAAACTGCGAGGCACAGAACAATGGCAAAAATGAAAAACGAAGAGCGGCGTTTCGGCGATGTCATTCGGAATCCCTGCCTGCATGTCTAGTTTAGACGCAGAGTCAGGGTCAAATAGAGCACGACAGGTGAGAATCGACTGGAATGCGCGGCGATTGACAATCGATCAGTAGTGCTTGGTGAGAGGCGGTGGGGCGGGAGAGGGTTTGCCGGCCAGCAGCCAGTCAAGAACCTTGCGCACATCTTCTTCCCGCGCCTGGCCCAGAATGCGCGCCACAATCTCCCCTTGATCGTCAAGGATCATGGTGGCGGGAAGAACATTGCCAAGGCCGGCACGCTGCATCATGTCGAGATCGGCACCGGTCCATACATCAATCGCCAGATGCTGGCCTTCAACGAAACTGCCGATCTTGGCCTGGTCCTTGGGAACATCGGCAGAAGCCGCTACAAACCGGACTTTTTTTGCGCCATACTCCTGGCTCAGCTTTGAAAGCATCGGCATCTCTTCACGGCAAGGGCCGCACCACGTGGCCCAGAAGTTGACCACTGCGATTGAGCCGCGAAGTTCCGCCACCGCGTGACTCTTGCCGGCCAGATCTTTGAACTCCAAATTGGGTGCGCGCTTGGCCTGCGCCCACTGGGGCATACCAAGGGCGAGCAGGCAGCCGACGAAAAGAAAATTCAACTTCATGTTCATTGCTCCGGAATGAGGAAGTGAAAAGAAGAAGCGTGTATCTCTGCCGGTATTGACGAGATACACGCGATAGACCAAACGAAGAAGCTAGAAGCGATGCGTCAAGCTTGCCAGCCACACGTATTGCGCAAATGCTGCGTCTCCGTGCGTGTGATAGACCGAGTCGGGATAGCTGCCCGTGCGGTCGCGATGAACTGCCTTGTAGATGCCGGCGGTCAACAAATTTGCTCCGCGCGAATACTGCATTCCAGGACCCGCTGTTACCGCGAATCCAGGACGGCGGAAACCGGCGTTGCTGTTGGGAAACAGGTTGTACGCTGGAACGCCTTCGTCGCGCGGACCAATGGTTGCGTTCAGACCCTTCACGTGAGCGATGGGCACCGGAAAGGCAATACCACCTTCCAATAGATACTGGTCAGAGATGGCGACATAGTTATTCAACGGAGTCGTGGTGCTGAGCGTGGCGCCGCGCTGGACGCCGTTCGTGCCGCCCTGTGTGGCGATGTAATCTCCGTCGGTGTAGAAGACCAGCGTCTTGCCCACGCGCTGATACCCCATCCACTGCATCACCAATCCCCAGCCGCCGTTACCGGGCTGAATGGAGTAGTCGACCGGCGCAGTAACTTGAACCGCTGGGCCTGTGCCGGTGGTGTTGCTGTCCGTTGTATTCGTTACGTCGTCATTGCCGGTCGGCATCAGCACGCCCAGGCCTCCGGAGAGATTGCCGCGGGGTGCATTGCCTGGATTCTTGATCCAGATGTTGGCCCCGATGATGGTATCTCCAAGCCCTGAAGCGGCGTATTTGATGGGCGAGTTCTGGCTCTTGCGCGAAGCAAACAAGAAAGGCGCATCGACCTCAAAACTGATTCTGGGGGTCCATTGGTAAGTCAGGTTGGCAGTAACAATGTTGATCCTGTTCTCAACCTGCGTTTTGTCCTGGGCGCGATATTCCTGATAAACATCGCCCACGTAGTGCTGGTAAGAGAACTGGTGCCGTTCACCGATTGTGACCTGATAGTGGCCTGTTTGGAGAGTGCCGCCCTGCTCAAGGGGCAGGCCGGATTGCTCGGGAGAGCGCGCCAGGATGCATCCTTGTGCCTCAATCTGTTTGGCTGTGAGCGTGAATACGGCGGCGGTTGCCGCAGCCAAAGCCAACATGAACCTGGTCTGGCTTAAGATCTTGTTTCTGGACAGGAATCCGGAGAGAGCCCCGGAAAGAGAAACTTGCATCGATTTTGCCTCACTTTGATTTGAGAGTTACCTTGCGGGCCACAAAGCTCGCTACTGCACAGGAATCACTTGGGAAATTCTGTGGGGTGTTCCTGGCAACGCGCGGCGAATGCCGCTTTCGTGTCCCGAAGGCAACCCTACCGGAGCGCCGCTATGCGCGCATCGGGCACTGTGAGGACATGTCTCTAGATCGATGGGTGTAGAAGGATGGGAGAGGATGGAATCTGCAAAGCGGGGATAACCGGTGCGCAGATCGCCGCGCAGTCTGCAATTTTGCCGGCCCCTCGGTCATCCGCGAGCCGCAGGTTCGTTGCATCTGGGACAGGTACCCTACCCGCGCACCGAAACTCCCGAGAAATTCAGCACAGCCAATCCGCGAACCGGCTGGCCAAAGAAGCGCGCGGGCTCAAAGACACTGGTCAGCAGCAGGTTCTCGACTGCCGAACGGGTCGCCGTGTCATTGGGGCCGGAGACGATGCGATAGTCGTAGACCTCGCCGGCGTCGTTGATATAAGCCTCAACCACCACAGGTCCGGTAAGGTCGCCGATATCGCTGTTCCCAGCGCCGCTCGCCAAGCTCACCAGCCGCGGCGCGGTTGGATTGCCCAGCGGCTCGTCGGTGGTAGCTTGCGCCGCCTCAGGCTGCGCAAACATGGTCACCATCAAAATGACCGTGCCCAGCAGCAGCACCGCGCTGGCGAAACCAGCCGACGCCTGCAGAAGAAACGGACCCACGGTATTCTTCCAGGCCAGCTTCCAGGGTGCAAAGACACTCTGCTGGCTGTGCGCGCGCTCCTGACTTACGGCCACACGAATCCGCAGCAAAAGATCGCTTGGCGGGGCAACCGCTCCCAGCGAAGCCAGCGACGCCTGCGTTTCGCGCTGCGAATTCCACTCCTTCGCGCACGTTCGACAAGCTTCAAGATGGGCTGCCATCGTCTGCATCTCACGTCCGTTCAGCCGACCGTCGAGATACTCTGTAAACCTTGACTGGACTGCATCACAGCCGTTCATCGCGCCTCCTCACCAAGGGGCAAGCCATGTTCTGAAAGCGCGGCCGCACTCTCTGCCTGCCTGGACGGCGTCAACAATGCTCGCAACGCCGACCGCCCACGCACCAACCGCGACTTTACCGTTCCCAGACTTACTCCTTGTATCTCGGCAACTTCTTCGTAAACAAATCCCTCAACATCTCTCAGAATCAAAGTGGTACGGAATGGCTCCGGCACCTTCAGCAGCACCGCCTCAATCCGCGCCTGGCTTTCGGCATGGACCAGGGCATCATACGGCGACTCACCGGGATCGACGAGACAGTCTTTCAGCATGACCGGCGTTCCGTATTCCCCATCCGTGACTTCCTCGTCGATGGCAATCTCCTGCTGCTTGTGCCGCATCCACCAGCGGCGCTGGTTTGAGGCTTCGCGCAGGGCGATCCGGTAAATCCACGTGCGCAGCGACGACTCGCCGTGGAAATTGTGCACTCCCCGGAAGACCTTCACAAACACTTCCTGAGTAAGGTCCGCGGCATCTGCGCGGTCAATTACAGTCCGCGCCAGCAGGGAATAAATTGGTTGATGAAAACGCGCGATAAGCCACGCAAACGCCTCTTCGGAGCCGGCCTGCAGCTCCGCAATGAGCGCCGCTTCTTCGGATTGGAGCGTCAGCGCGCTGGCAACATTACCCATGGTGAGGTCCGCCTGCATCTCAGTGTCCTCCCACGTTACCGCAACTCATCAGCTTTTGGCCTCCGCCTTTTTGCCGAGACCATGCGGTCCGGCCGGGCGAAGCTCTCAACTTGGCTGCGGTCACTCCTCCGGCGCACAAAAAACTCGCCGAAAAACCTTACCGCCAGGAGTGCGCGGGATATTCGGACGCCGGTGAGTTTTCCAGACGTCCCGCGCAACCTATTGTCTTAGACACCGGCACCCCCCTAAAGTGTTCCCGGTCACGGTCTGCAAAGGAATATTCGTTACAAAACTTTCGTAACCCCTTTGCTTTCAGACCGTAAATACGACTCTGCGCCCCTTTTCACCGCGATTCCATGCCGATTCGGCCTCAGAAAGCGGCACCGCTTCCACATCCACCGTCAGTTTGCCTTCGGCGGCCAGGGAAAACACGGTCGGGATCGCCTGCAGAATCCGCTCCAAAGGCACCGAGCCGAATCCGCTGCCGAGCAGCGTAAGGTCAATGCTGCGCAGCAGCGCGCCGGGCAGCGTAACGGTTTTGCCCGCGCTCTCGCCCACCTCCACCATGCGCGTGCGAGGCGTCACGCTGGCCTTAAAGCCCTTTGCCAACTCTTCGAAAAGTAGTTCCGTCGGCCTGCCCCACAGATAATTGACGATCACATCGATGCCGCCGGAGATCTCCTTTGCAAACGCCTGGCGCACGGCGTCTTCCGGCTCGCCCAGCGCAATCGCCGCATCCACATCGCCGGCAATGGCCGCCACGTTCCGCCCCGCGCCAATCACACGGCGAGCGCCCAGGTGCCGCGCCGTCTGTATGGCAAGCTGGCCTGCCACTCCCGTCGCGCCCAGAATCAGGACGCTTTCACCGGCAACCAATCCGGCACGCTCTTTGAGCGAGAGCCACGCAGACATGCCAGGGTTGGCAATGGCCGCGGCCTGCACATCGCCGATTCCATCGGGTAGCGGAATGCACTTGTCTACAGGCGCAGCCGCCAGCTCGGCCATGGGTCCCCACGGCTTTCGCACAAATACGAAGTACACGCGGCGGCCATCCTTGAGCACGCCCACGCCATCCACGCCGGGCACAAACGGAACCTCGCCGCCGCTTGCGTAATGCGCTCCACTGGCCAGCGCCCGAACAATGGGATGCAGACCGGCTGCCCGCACCTCAACCAGCGCTTCACCCGCGCCCACCTCAGGGTCGCGGAATGTTTCATACTTCGGGGCTTGCCCCAGAACGTTAATCACGGCTGCCTGCACGTCTTCGACCTCCTCGAAGAAAAAGTTTGAAGGGGAATTTCGACCAAAATCAAAAACACGATTGCGGCGAACACGACTCCTTGCTGCGTGTCCCGATCGACAGTATTCAAGATTGTCGAAACGCGTTCGGGATTCATTTTTCGCCGCGCCGATGCATGACCACCGAAGCTAAGATGAATGCCAGGAGACTCGCCGCCATGTTCACATTCAAGCCGATCGGCTTTGTTCAAAGCCCCTTCAAAGAAACGTCGCAGATTCCGCGCGGACTCGGCGCAAAACACGAAACCGAAGGCGTGCTTGAAATCCTGCGCGAGTACGAGCCGGGCCTGATGGACATTGAGGGCTTTTCCCATCTCTATGTGCTGTGGGCCTTTGACCGCTCGCAGGATTTCGATCTCATATCCTGTCCGCCTACAGACGAAAAGCAGCCGCATGGAGTGTTCGCCACGCGGTCTCCGCGCCGGCCAAACCCCATCGCGCTCACAGTGGTGGAACTGCTCGGCCGCAATGGAGCCTCACTGCGCGTTCGCGGCGTGGACATGCTGGACGGAACGCCGATTCTCGACATCAAACCGTATCTGTCGAGCGTTCCGGCGGAAAAGCTGAAGCGCGGTTGGCTCGCCGAAGCCGAAGCGCGCAAAAAGGCCGGCGCATAAACAGCGCTGCCAGGTTTTCCGATGAGACCCTGCCCCGGTTGAGCATCGGCGCTCCTATCGCCTATGATCATCCACGACCTTTGAAGCACATGCCAGGAGCTGGTGAAAGCGTAGATGCCGGGCGCAAACCCCCTCCAGTCACAAATCGAATTCGCCCTTTGGAGCCCTTACAATGAGAACCCGTTCGTTCTTTGCATTCGCCGTTCTGCTTGCCGCTGCGCCTCTTATTGCGCAGCGTGCGCCGATTCCACAGCAACTCACCTTCACGCCCTATCACGCTAACGACATCTACGCCATTGGCGAAACCGTCGGCTGGACCGTGACTCCCGGCCCCGTCACGCCCACTTACCTCTATAAGTGGACGATTCGCCGCGACAACGCGGTGGTTCTCAAAGAAGGCAAGCTCGATCTCTCCTCCGGCAAAGACAAGATCGAAATCGTAACCGATCAACCGGAGATGCTCTACGTGGCCGTTGAAGCGTATGCGAATCTTGACGGCTCAGTGCCCACGCTGCCTCCGCCACCTCCTGCTCCGCCGCAAGGCGCGCCAGGCCAGCCCGGCCCGGGATTCTTCCCGCCGCGTTCGCTCTTTTCCGGCGGCAACACTGGCCGCAACAACGGGCTGTACGCCGTCGGCGCAGCCGTTGCTCCTACGCAGATCGGACTGTCGACACCGCGCCCCGCCGACTTCGACGCGTTCTGGGACGGCAAGCTCGCTGAGCAGGCCAAGATTCCGATCAACGCCGTGCTTACGCCAGTGCAGACCGATATTCCGGGCGTCGAGCAAAACATGTTTGTTCTCGATGCGCTGGGATCGAAGGCGCACGGCTACATTGCCAAGCCCGCAAAGGAAGGAAAATTCCCCGCCGTGATTCAGTTGCAGTATGCGGGCGTTTATCCGCTCAGCCCGCGCGGCTCCGCGCAGCGCGCCGCCGATGGCTGGCTGGTAATCAACGTCGATTCGCACGACAAGCTGCCGACCGATCCCTCCGGCGGCATCCCCAATGGCTATCAGGCAATCGGCAATACCGACCGCGAAAAATCGTACTTCCTCAACATGTACCTGCGCGACTCGCGGGCTCTGGATTACCTGCTGACGCGGCCTGACTGGGATGGCAAGACGATCGTCGTCATGGGTGGCAGCATGGGCGGCCAGCAAAGCCTGGTGCTTGCCGGACTGCGTCCCGGCAAGATCACCGCGGCGCTGGTCTGCGTGCCCGCCGGCGCCGATACCAACGGCGATCTGCACGGCCGCAAGGCCGGCTACCCCAACTGGCCATCCGACAACCCCGACGTGATGAAGACCGCGCTCTACTTCGACACCGTCAACTTCGCCTCGCGCATCAAAGCGCCGGTGCTTGCCGGCATGGGATTCATCGATACCACTTCGCCACCCGCCGGCGTGTGGACCATGCTGAACCAGATCCCCGGCAGCAAGGAACCGTTGCCCATGATCGAGTCGGAGCATGACAACATGACGCCGATGAAGGGCCGGGCCTGCCCCACAAAATCGATTGACATCCTCAATCAAATTTTGAAAGGCGTCGAGTACAAGCCGAACGGCATCGCGCAGTAAACTGCCATAGCCAGCGCCTGCGAATGGGTGCGCACGAATGAAAAGGGCCGGTCAACGACGCGAAGGTCAGCGTCATAGACCGGCCCTTTATGCCTATCACTGTTCCCGGCTTTACGGAATTCCCAGGATCTTGTGCGTCTGCAAGCTCAACCGCCAGCGTGGATGCTTGAGGCAATAGTCGAGCGCCTGTTGCGTATTGGCGGCGCGCTCCCGCCCGTCCATCGGCTGCAAAAAGAAATGCCGGAATTCAAGCCCCAAAAATTCCTCGGGATCGACGCCTGCCTGCGGAAACACCAGCTTCAACTCATCGCCGGAAATCTGTTTGAGCGGAGCGCCGGCCTTGGGGCTGACGCAAATCCAGTCCAGCCCAGCGGGAGCGGCAACGGTCCCATTGGTTTCTATAGCGATCTCGAAATCGTTCGCGTGGAGCCCGTCGATCAGGCTACGATCCAGTTGCAGCAGCGGCTCGCCGCCGGTGCACACCACAAGCCGCTTTGCCTGCGCCGCGCCCTTCTCTGCGAGCGCGGGCCACTGGGCCGCAACCGCCGCGGCCAGCGCGTCCGCCGATTCGAACTTGCCGCCGCCGGGTCCATTCGTGTCGGCAAAATCCGTGTCGCAGAATTTGCAAATCGCAAGCGCACGGTCCTGCTCGCGGCCCGACCAAAGATTGCAGCCCGCAAAACGGCAGAAGACCGCCGCGCGGCCAGCCTGCGCACCTTCGCCCTGCAGCGTATAGAAAATCTCTTTGACCGAGTAACTCATAAAGGCAGCTACTAGCTGCTAGCTCCTAGCTTCTAGCTCATGGTGCGGATGTCAGCGCTTACGGCTTGATTGCCGATTCCGTGAAAAACAAAAAACGCCAATCATTCCAACAGCATCGAGTGGATGTGCAGTTCTAAGCAATCGCATTTCAGATTGCGGGGATGGTTCTGCTTTGAAAGGGCACGGATTTATCCGTGCCGTAAGAACCTCCTGATGAAAATCTCCGGCCTTTAGGCCCTCAGGGATGTATCTTCATCCCAAAAACATCTCCCCGCGGCTAAAGCCGGTCCGGTTTTCGCGTCATGATTCGGCACGGCTGAAGCCGTGCCCTTTCAAAGCTGTTCCTTTCGACAATTCGAAATCCAAATGCGATTGCCCTGAGTCACGGCTAAAGACTGTAATTCAGCGGGTCAACGATTCCATTCTCTCGAAATCCCTTTTGCCGCAACAGGCAGGAGTCGCACTGGCCGCATGGCTCACCCTCCTCGGAAGGATCGTAGCAACTGCTGGTGAGCGCGTAGTCCACGCCCAACTCAATTCCTTTGGCAATAATCTGCGCCTTGGTGAGCGCAATCAGCGGCGTGTGAATCCTGAGCCTCTGCCGCCCCTCGACGCCCGCCTTGGTTGCCAGGTTCGCCATCGTCTCAAAGGCCTGAATGAACTCGGGCCTGCAATCGGGATAGCCGGAGTAGTCCAGCGCATTCACGCCGATGAACACATCGCTCGACTCAAGCACCTCAGCCCACGCCAGAGCAAAGGAAAGGAAGATGGTGTTGCGCGCCGGCACATACGTCACCGGAATTCCATGCGCCATCTCATCCATTGCGCGGCCTTTGGGCACGGCGATGTCTGCCGTGAGCGCCGATCCGCCAAAGATGCGCAGATCGATCTGGGCAATGCGATGCTGCGCCGCGCCGATGGAGGCAGCCACGCGCTTAGCCGCTTCCAGCTCCC
>CAYZVG010000046.1:0-13010 GCA_964481595.1 uncultured Occallatibacter sp.
ACCCCACGAACGAAGACCTGTTCGCGGGGACCCCGGGTCTGGCCGGATTTTCACTCGCAACGCTGCCTACTGCTATAGGTCGATACACCCTGGGGGCGGGACGGCCGCTGCTTGAAAACAACCGAACGGAGAGGGGCTGAGACTTGACTCGTTTCTTACTGCGCTGGGGGTTTCGCGTTCTCGCGGTGTTGGTGGCCGCATTCGCGGTGGTCTATGTGTCCGATTGGTCGGTCTACCAGCTAAGGGGCGCGCCGCAGTCGAAGGTCACCGTGAATCGCTACGTCGCCATTCCTCTGAAAGGGCTCAAGACGGAGTACGACTACCTGGGCACGCTCGATCAGCCCTGCGCCGAGGCGTTGTTTTCGCAAGGCGGCCAGAGCCCCTGCTGGCAGTTGCGCCGGAATCCCAACCAGGGAATGACGATGTGAGGGCTTTCTCGAAGATCAACAAGATGCTGGATTGGATCGCAGCGGGACCACCGGGCACGTCACATGAACAGGTGATACCAGTCACGCTACGAAAATGCGACTAGGGCTAGCATCATGGAATTCTTGCACTGTTTCGAGAGAGTATGTACAGCCGCACGCAAAACGACAACGGCACGTTCAACTCGCGGTGCCTCGACTGCTTTATGACGATCGCCTCCTGCGTTGAAGCCGAAAAGGAACTGGCTTCTCTGGAAGCGCATCATATTTGCCCTGAAAAAGCGCTCTACGAGCTTATGCAGCGCGAAAGGGCAATCGAGCAGCAGATTTCGCACCCGGCGAACTGATTGCTACTGCGCGGTTACGCCGCGCTCAGGACTAAAACCGCGGTCCAGTGCCATGAGCGCAGCCTTCATAAAGCCCAGAGTGTGCGCCATGCCTGCATGCCACGGCGCAGAGCAGGTCATCTGCGGGCTGTGGTCGGGAATAAGAACGCCGTCGAAGCGGTTGCGGTAGAGAATCGCCATCACGCGCAGCATGTCCACATCGCCATCGTCGATAAAGGTCTCTTTGTAATCGGGAACCTTGCCGTGGATGTTGCGGAAATGAACGTAAGCAAGGCGCTTTTGCGCGGCGTATTGCTCAACCGTTTCGTACAGATCGCCTTCGGTCATCTCGGCCAGTGTGCCCAGGCAGAACTCGAGCATGTTCGAGGGGCTGGGCGCAATGTCAATGAGCCGCTGATACATGGCCTGCTGATAGACGAGCCGCGGCTGGCGGCGCATGGTGGGCGTGGGCGGATCGTCAGGATGCGCGGCCAGGCGGACGCCGGCCTGCTCGGCGACGGGCAGCACGTCTTCAAGGAACCGTTGCAGGCGGCTCCAAAGTTCGTCATGAGTAATGGTGGGCAAAAAGCCGGCGGGAGCGTTGGTGTCGTAGATCATGTTCCAAACGGTGCCGTTGGGAATGGGCGTATCGACCTCGCCATCCATGCCGACCGAGACAGCGCCGCCGCGGGCATAGGGTCCGCTCACCCGCCCACAGACTCCGGCGATGGAGAAGTTGTAGCCGAGGGTGCCGATGCCGGCCTCGCCCATGGCGCGCAGAATCGTCTTCACATTTTCAATGTGTTTGGCGCGGAGGGGTCCGTCGAGCAGAACGTCATACCAGTGCGCGGGGTCGAGATTCTCAATTGCTTCAAGCTTCAGGCCGGCGGCTTCAACCTGCTTGCGCAGCGCGATCAGTTCCTCTACGGTCCAAAGGCGATTGGGATCGCCGGCCACTCCCCAGGGCTTATCTTTCTCGCCGGTGGGCTGGTTCTGCGCCGGGTTAGCCTCGCCCTGGCGAAAGTAGTCGACCAAATGAACGATCACGTGTGTGCAGCCGGCCTGTACGGCGAAGGAATAGTAGTCGTCGTTGAGCATGTGCCGGTAGAGACCAAGACCGAGTTTCATGTTTGCCCCCGTACCAGTTTAATTCGACAGCCGAACAAGTGGGCGAGCCGCGCAGGCTTGAACGCCATGTTGGCACTTATTCGCGCCGGTTGTGCTTCCTTTGCATCGAAACTGTGGGGGGAACAAGAAATGTCTCAAGATGCATCTCTGCGCCAGCAACTGGTAAAACTGCTCACCGGCAGTGAAGCCCACGCGAACTTCGACGCTGCAATCAAAGACCTGCCCGCACACCTGCGCGGCGAGCGGCCCAAGGGCGGCGATCACTCGCCATGGGAGCTGCTGGAGCACCTGCGCATTGCGCAATGGGACATTCTGGAGTACGCCATCGATCCCAAGCACAAGTCTCCCGACTGGCCATCAGGCTACTGGCCTGCTGCGCCCGGTCCGGCCAGCGACGCCGAGTGGGAGGACAGCGTGAAGACATTTCATGAGGACCTGAAGACGCTGTGCGATCTGGTTATGGCGGAGTCGACCGACCTGACCGCAAAGATTCCCCATGCGGAGGGCCAGACCATCCTGCGTCAGGCGCTGCTCACCGCGGACCACAACGCGTATCACGTTGGTCAGCTTGTGCTGGTGCGGCGGCTGCTGGGCGCGTGGAAGTAGACGCCGCTCTGAAGTTCATTGAAGAACAACCGCAGATCCTTCGCTCACCACCCCCAAACTGAGATGCGTTTGGGGCCCCGTTCGTTCAGGATGACAGCCGTTGTTTCAATGGGGATTTCCGGGACAGCCTCTAGTGCTGTCCGATTTGCAGATCGACCTTGCCCTTGAACTTGCCGTAGACAAAAATCTCGTAACTGACCGCGAGCGCCATTCCGACGGCCCACCACGCCAGGCCCACCGCCAGCGTGTGGTGTCCTGAGAGCGCGCGGCTCAGCGTTATGTCCCGATCGACGCCCGTGGTTGCCGGCATCAGCGTGGGATAGAGCCCCCAGCAGGCACCTGCCAGCATAAAGAACAGGTAGAGGCACGAAGAAAGAAATGCCCGCACCGGGAGATGTTTGCGATTGAAAAGCCAAACGCCGGCAAGCGACGCTATTACGCCCACCGGGACGATAAACGTCACCGGGTAGTTGAAGTAGTTGTTCAGGCTTTGCGGCCTCACATAGATGGTGGCAATCAGGCTCACCACGGTGAGCGCCAGCAGCGCAAGGCAGAGCGGAGGAACAATTCGCTGAGCACGCCTGCAAAGGTCGCTTGAGGTTTTGATGATGAGCCAAAGCGCCCCATGCATGGTAAGCGCCACCAGCGCCAGCACGCCGCCGATCACCGTGTACCAATCCAGAATGCCGGGATGAACGCCCGGCTGCCAGTTGGTCCATAGCGGCAGAAAGAAGTATCCATCCTGCTGCAGCGGCACTCCCCGCAGCACGTTGGCCAGGGCCGCACCGAAGAAAATGGCGAGCAGCGCGCTGGCCAATCCAAACACTCCGTCCAGCAGCGATTGCCACACGCCCATATTCAGGTGGTTGCGCAGCTCCAGGCTGATGCCGCGCAAAATCAGCAGCCACAAAACAATCATCAGCGGCAGATAGAAGCCGGAGAAGGCCGATGCGTAGAGCAGAGGAAACGCAAAGTAGAGCGTGCCTCCGCCGGCCAGCAGCCAAACTTCATTGCCGTCCCAAACCGGCCCGATGCTGCCCAGCGTGGCTTTGCGCTCCGCTTCGGTGCGGACCAGAAACAGATGCAGCACGCCCACGCCCAGGTCAAAGCCGTCGAGCACAACGTAGCCCACGATCATTACGGCAACCAGCCAGAACCAGATCAATCCCATCATTCCCAGGCTCCTTCTTCTGCGCTCTTCCTGTACAAGCTCATTGCAAGCGGACCAGCTCTCAATCGGCGGGAATCACATGTTCGGTTGAAGGCTTGGGCGCGGGCCCATGATCGATCTCCCGATAGATAAGCACCGTGAACAGCAGACCGAGCAGCGTGTAGAGTCCCATGAATCCCAGCAGCGTGAACAATCCATTGGCCGCCGAAACGGTGTTTGAATAGCCCTCGCTGGTGCGCATCAGCCCATAGATCAGCCATGGCTGCCGGCCCAGTTCTGCTGTCATCCAGCCGGCCGTATTGGCAATGTAAGGCAGCGGAAAACTGAGCAGCAGCGCCCACAGCACCCAACGTGCCTGGTAGAGCTTGCCACGCCACAGCAGAAACGATGAGACGATCATCAGCAGCACGAACCACGTGCCTAGCCCGGCCATGATGTGGTAGGCGTAGTAGAGCAGCGGCAGCGCCGTTGGCCATTGATCGTGCGGGATATGGTCAAGGCCCTGCACCTCAGCCTTGGTGGTGCCGTAGATAAGAAAGCTCAGCACATCGTTGACGACAATGGGATTGTCGATCTCCCCGGTCTCCTCGTTCGGCTGGCCCATCAACACCAGTCCCGCGCCGGCCTCCGACTTGAACAGGCCTTCCATTGCGGCCATCGCCGCCGGCTGATTGTGCGCTACGAATTTTCCGTGCAGGTCGCCGGTGGGAAAGATAATGACGATTGAAGCGATGGTTCCGGCGATGACGCCCACCTTGATGAAGATCCGGCCAAAGTCGCGATTCTTTCCCTCAAGCAAATAGAACGCGCCAACGGCGGCCATCACAAACGAGCCGGTCACCACCGCGCCCGTCATGTTGTGCGCATATTGCAGTAGCGCCCAGGGATTCAGCAGCAATTGCCAGAAGCTCAGCACCTCAAACTGCCCGTTAGGAAGCCGCGCATAAGCCACGGGATGCTGCATCCACGCGTCGGTCACGATGATGAAGAAGCCCGAAATCCACGAACCTACAAACACCATGAAGGCCGCGAACCAGTGCATGAATTTTGAGATGCGCTTCTCGCCGTAAAGAAAAAGCCCCAGAAATGCCGACTCGAGAAAGAAGCTGAAAACCCCCTCCATGGCTAGCGGCTGCCCGATCACTCCGCCCGATAGCGCGCTGAACCGAGCCCAGTTGGTGCCGAACTCGAACTCCATGGGAATGCCGGTGACCACGCCGAAGACAAAGTTGATGGCGAAGATCTTTCCCCAGAAGCGCGCTGAGCGATCCCACTCTTCGCTGCCGGTCTTGAGCGCGACCGACTTCAGGATCACGATCAGCAGGCCAAGACCCATAGTGAGTTGCGGAAACAGGTAATGGAAGGTGATGGTAAAAGCAAAGTGCAGCCTGTGGATCAATTCACTGCTCATGCAGTGCCTCCCTTTGAGGGGCGTTCTCTTCGGTGAGTGACAGATCGCAAAGGTCCGTTTCGAAGTTTCCACGGTGCTTCACGAAGTTTGATAAACCAATAGGAGATACGTTCGTTTGAGCGGTCTGCAACGCTTCCTGTCAGGACTCGCCGGCCAAGAACTGCATCGGGCGCTCTCCAATTTTTGAGGGACGGAGAGCAGCCGGGGAAGAAAGACTCATCAGTGTCATGCGATATAAATCACATGCACCTTTTTGCGTCCGCCCTGATTCTAACTCTGTGAGGCTTCGGCTTTCCCCTTTCTAAGCGACGGCCCCTCCACTTTCTAGGAAAGATGGGATAATCTCCTGATGCGGATTGCGATCATCGGCGGCGGAATCGCGGGACTGGCCGCTGCGTACGAACTGGAGAAAGCGCGCGCTGCCGGAGCGCCGCTCAGCTACACCCTTTTTGAAGCCCGCGAACGGCTGGGCGGCTCCCTCTCGTCGGAGATTGTGAACGGCGCGGTGATCGAACGCGGACCCGACTCATTTTTGAGCGAAAAACCGGCTGCCGCCGAGCTTTGCCGCGAGCTTGGGCTGGGCGCCGAGCTGTTGCCCTCAAACGACGCAGATCGCAAGACTTACATCGTCGTCCGCAACCGGCTTGTGCCGCTGCCAGACGGCTTGATGTTTCTGGTTCCCACCAAACTGGTGCCGACTGCGCTCACGCGCCTGTTCAGCCTGTCGACCAAGATCCGCATGGGGATGGAGCTGCTGATTCCTCCGCGGCCCAGCGGGCTTGCCGACGAATCGGTTGCCGACCTGGTGAAGCGCCACTTCGGGGCCGAGGCAGTGGACCGCCTGGCCGACCCGCTCTTGAGCGGCATCTACGGCGGCGACGCCACGGCGCTGAGCGCGCGCACGGTTCTGCCCCGCATGGTGGAGATGGAAACCAAATACGGCTCGCTCACCCGCGGAATGCTGGCCGCGCACCGCAAGATGCGGGCCATGGCCGCCGCACCCGGCAAGGCTGGAACAAATGGCTCTGCTCCGCGGCCCATCTTTACTGCCCTGCGCGGCGGCCTGCAGCAATTGGTGGACGCGCTTACGGCCCGGATCGATCCCGCGTCAGTCCGCGTGGCCACTGCTGTGACCTCGCTCCGCAACGGCCCGGACGGCTGGACGGTTGCAACCGCCGCCGGATCCGAACGCTACGACGCAATTGTCTTCGCCTCGCCGGCCTGGGCTGCGGGTGCACTGCTGGCCCCGGTTGACCCCGCGCTGGCAGAGGACCTGAGCGCCATTCCTTACTCCTCGTCTATCACCATTAACCTGGTTTACGACGAGGCACGCCTAGGCCCGCTCCCCGATGGCTTCGGCTTTCTGGTCCCGGTCAGCGAGGGGCGCGCCATGCTGGCCTGCACCTTTGCCCATCGCAAGTTTCTGGGCCGCACGCCGCCCGGCAAGGCAGTCTTCCGCGCATTCCTCGGCGGCATGCGCAACGAGCACCTGCTCGACGCGCCCGACGAAGAATTGACCGCAATTGTGCGGCGCGAGCTGAGCGAGATTCTTGGCCGCAAGACTGTCGACGCCAGCCTAGAGCCGGAGTTCATGCAGGTGGCACGCTGGCGTCGCGCCATGGCCCAATACTCGGTTGGCCACCACGAACGGGCTGCGCGCATTGCCGCGCGCGCCGCCGCTCTGCCCAATCTGCGCCTGGCCGGCAACGCGTATGACGGCATCGGGATTCCCGACTGCATTCGTCTGGGCCGCAAAGCCGCGCGGGAGCTGGCTGCCGCCGCGGTCGATTCAGCCGCCGCCGTTCACGCGGAGTAATCGCTGTGGCGTTCGCTCTCCCTTATACTCGACGCAGAATATGACTACGCAGCTCGATCTGATACTGGCTTCAACCCGCGGCACGGTAGCCGCCGCAAAAAAGGACGTTCCGCTTGCCGAACTGGAACGCCGAGCGGCGCTGTGGCATCCCCGCGGATGGGCAGCGGCCTTGCGCCACAAGGCTGAAACAGGCCCCGCAATCATCGCTGAGATCAAGAAAGCCTCGCCTTCAAAGGGACTGATCCGCGCCGATTTTGACGTGGAGTGGATTGCGCGCCGCTACCGTGCGGGGGGCGCGGCGGCTCTGTCGGTGCTGACAGACGAGTCCTGGTTCCAAGGCAGTCTGCGCAACCTGGTGCTGGCTTCACAAGCCTGTCCGCTGCCCTGCCTGCGCAAGGACTTCATGATCGACGAGTATCAAATCGTGGAAGCGCGCGCCCACCGCGCCGACGCAATTCTGCTGATTGCCGCCGCGCTCACCGACGGCGAGTTGCGCCATTTGGCCCAGGTTGCAGCGGGCTTCTCACTCGACGTGTTGGTCGAGGTCCACACGGCAGAAGAGCTTGACCGGGTTCTGCAATCGCTGGGAACGGAGCTGGCAAGCGCCATCGGCGTGAACAATCGCGATCTGAAGACCTTTAACGTGAAGCTCGAAACCTCGCTCGATCTGATTGCGCGCATTCCGGCCGAGACCGTGCGCGTAACCGAGAGCGGCATTGCCACGGCGGCCGACGTGGCGCGGCTGCGCGAAGCCGGGTTCCAGGCGTTTCTCGTGGGCGAAAGCCTCATGCGCCAGCCCGACCCCGGCGCGGCGCTCAGCGAGCTTTTGGCGGGCGTTCCGGCGGCGCGATGAGCCTCTGGATCAAAATCTGCGGCAACACCTCGCTGGGCGACGCCATGCTGGCCGCCGAAGCGGGAGCCGACGCGGTCGGTTTCGTGTTCGCCCCGAGCCCGCGCCGCGTGACGCGCGAACAGGTTGCAGCCATCGTTCCGCATCTGCCGGCAAAACTCGAAAAGATCGGCGTCTTCGTCGATGCATCGTTCGACGAAATCGCGGCTACAGTCGAGGCTTGCGGCCTGACCGGCGTGCAACTGCACTTTGAAGCTCCGCACGAGTTGACGGCGCGGCTGCGCGAAAGAGTCGGCACGGCCACAAGGATTCTGCGCGTGGTGCACTTTGGCGCTGAGCCGGCGGCTGGCGCGTCGTGCCTCGACGACGTAAACATCGACGGCATTCTCGTTGACTCCCACACAGCTGTGGCGGTGGGCGGCACGGGACAGACTTTCAACTGGGCAGCTGCCCGCAAATCGCTCTTTGAAGATCGGCCTGCGCTTAAGTTCATCGCCGCCGGCGGCCTTACTCCCGAGAATGTTGCCGAAGCTATCGCCACGCTGTGCCCATGGGGCGTGGATGCGGTGAGCGGCGTAGAAGCCGCGCCGGGACGCAAAGATGCCGCCAAGTTACGGGCGTTTGTCTCCAACGCGCGCAGCCGAGGGTAAGCAGCCTTCTCGATATGAATCGAGGACTCTCACAAGAGCGATTCATGCCCTATTGCGCATAATGCCCTATGTGACATAATTGCTTGATGGCCTGGTCGGTCCTCTTTTATCCGAAGTTCTTGGCTGAGTACGACGATTTGCCTGAGGCCGTGCAGGACGGACTTGTTGCCTCTCTCGCGCCGTTGCGGGAGTTTGGGCCGGCTTTGGGGCGGCCCGATGTGGACACTCTGAAGGATTCGCGCTACGCAAACATGAAGGAACTTCGCTTCCGGGCAGATGGAGGCGTCTGGCGAGTTGCCTTCGCCTTCGATCCGCGGCGCAATGCAATCTTGCTTGTGGCCGGTGACAAATCGGGCGTGAGCGAACCGAAGTTTTACAAACGGCTAATCGACAAAGCTGACAGGCGCTATAAGGAACATCTCGAAACTCTTGAGTCAAAGGAGTAATTGCTATGTACAGACCCATTCCAGTTGAAGAAATAATTGCCGCAATGCCCAGGAAGCGCCAAGAAGCCATCGCGAAACGAGGTGTCGAGCTGGTGGCCAAGGTGAGACGGCGCATGACGCTGGCGGAACTGCGCAAGGGGCGCAAGATTAGCCAGGCAACCGTAGCGGAGGCTCTGGGGATCGGCCAGATGCAGATTTCGCGGCTGGAGAAGCGCAAAGACCCGCGCCTCTCGACCATGCAGCGCACCGTAGCCGCGATGGGAGGCCACTTGACGATGATTGTGACCTTTCCGGACCAGGATCCGGTGGTGCTTGTCGCTTCGCAGCCTAAAGAGAAGGCGTCGCGCGCAGCGAAAAAGGGCCCGATTCGATAGTTTTCCATCCCACATCTTCGTCAAGATGATGGGGCGCTCGGCTTCAATTTGTAATTCAATTGAATTACAATGTGTACAGGAGTCTTTCCATGCCCGCGAATGCATTAGTTCAAACCCGGATCGATCCTGCCGTGAAAGAGCGCGCTGCTGCCGTTTTGGGAGAGATGGGGATTACCGTCTCGGATGCAGTGCGAATTCTGCTTACGCGAACCGCCATTGAAGGTGCGCTTCCTTTCAGCCTGGCTCACAATGCTGCTGAACACGACGCCTGGTTCAGAGCCAAGGTGCAAGAGGCGCTCGACGATACGCGGCCTGCCATCCCTCACAAGAAGGTGGAGGCGCACTTCGCAAAACGGCGCGCCGCCGCGCTTGGCAAAAAGCAGAGGTAATTCATGCTTCTGGAATGGTCGGTCTTTGCACTTGCCGATCGCGAAGCGATCTTCGATTACATAGAGGCTGACAGCCCCGGAGCGGCGATCGCTGTCGATGATCGCATTCAAACATGTGTTGAAAGTTTGGCGCGTTTCCCCGATATGGGCCGCGTTGGCCGGATTGCGGGAACGCGAGAGTTGGCTATTCCCAACACTCCTTACATCGCCGCCTATCGCATCGCTGAGGGCTCGGTGCGAATCCTGCGCATACTTCACGGTGCACAAATGTGGCCCGGCGAAATGTCCGAACGACCAAGGTAAATATCCGCCTGCCCGGCTTCCTAGTACACTAAAAGTTCTCCATTTCTGCCGCGCCTGGCGCAGGAGTTGCTCATGGCATCGATCGTTCTTCCGGCAAGTCCCTCCGAGTCGCGGCCCGGACGCTTCGGCATCTACGGCGGCCGCTACGTGCCGGAGACGCTGATGGCCGCACTGCTTGAACTGGAGCACGAGTACGACGCGGCCAAGGCCGACGCCGCCTTCCAGGCCGAGCTTTCGTCGCTGCTCACCGACTACGCCGGCCGGCCCACGCCGCTCTACTTTTGCAAGCGGCTCACCGAGCAACTGGGCGGCGCAAAGATCTACCTGAAGCGCGAAGACCTGCTGCACACCGGCGCGCACAAGATCAACAACGCCCTGGGCCAGGGATTGCTGGCCAGGCGCATGGGCAAAAAGCGGATCATCGCCGAGACCGGCGCGGGCCAGCACGGCGTGGCCACGGCCACCGTTTGCGCGCTGCTGGGGCTGGAGTGCGTGGTCTACATGGGCGATGTGGACATGGAGCGGCAGGAGTTGAACGTGCTGCGCATGCGCCTGCTGGGCGCGGAGGTGCGCGGCGTCAGCTCTGGATCGAAGACGCTGAAAGACGCCATCAGCGAGGCCATGCGCGACTGGGTCACCAACGTCCGCACCACCTATTACCTGCTGGGCAGCGCACTGGGCGCGCACCCTTACCCCACCATGGTGCGCGATTTTCATCGCTGCATCTCGATTGAGATGAAGCAGCAGATTCTTGAAAAGGAAGGCCGGCTGCCCAGCGCCGTCATCGCCTGCGTAGGCGGCGGATCGAACGCCATTGGCGCGTTCTACGAGTTCATTCCCAACCGCGAGGTGCGGCTGATCGGCGTAGAAGCCGGCGGACGCGGCACGGCGCTGGGCGAGCACGCGGCGCGCTTCAAGGGCGGCGCTCCCGGCGTTTTGCAGGGCACTTTTTCTTACGTTTTGCAGGATGACAACGGGCAGATCGCGCTCACGCACTCGGTTTCAGCGGGTTTGGATTATGCTTCCATCGGCCCGGAACACGCGGCGCTGCACGACTCCGGCCGCGCCGAATACACTTCGCAGGACGATGCGGCCGCGCTCGACGCAGTGGTAAAGCTCTCCCGCACCGAGGGCATTTTGCCCGCTCTTGAAAGCGCGCATGCCGTCGCCGAGGCCCTTCGCCTTGCTCCCCAGATGGCCGCGCGTGACATACTTGTGGTGAATCTCTCCGGCCGCGGCGACAAGGATATGGGTATTCTGGCGCGCGAGCTCAATCTCCGGGGAGTGTGAGCGCCGACTCCGATGCCGATCCGTTTCGAACATAAGCCCGGCCTGGTTGTGTACATCACCGCCGGCGATCCCTCGCTTGAAGCCACGCGCGCCATCGCGCTGGCGGCGATTGACGCGGGCGCGGACGTGATCGAGCTGGGCGTTCCCTTCAGCGATCCGCTGGCCGACGGTCCGGTCATCCAGCGCGCCAGCGAACGCGCTCTGACCCGCGGCACCAGCCTGGCCAATGTTCTTCGACTTGCCCGCGAGATCCGCGCCGAGCGCCCGGCTGCCGGCCTGGTCGTCTTCAGCTATCTCAATCCGATCCTGCGCTACGGCCTTGCCCGCTTTGCGAGCGATGCGGCGGCTGCCGGAGTAGACGGCGTGCTGGCCACCGACATGATTGTGGAAGAGGCCGCTGAGTATCTCGCCGAGCTGGCCCGCGTGGGCCTCGCGCCCATTTTTCTCGCCGCGCCCACCAGCCCCGACGAGCGGCTGAAGGCCATTGCGGAGCACTCAAAAGGTTTTGTGTACGCCATTTCACGCACCGGCATTACCGGCAAGCAGCAGGCGCTCACCACGGACGCGGCGGCGCTGGTTGCGCGCATCCGGCGATGGAGCAAGCTGCCGGTGGCCGTGGGTTTCGGCATCTCCAACGCGGAGCACGTTGCGCAAGTAGCGGAGTTCGCGGATGCCGCGGTCGTTGGCAGCGCCATTGTCGAGTTGATTGAACGCTCGACAGCGGAGACGGCGCCCGGCGAGGTGGCTCGATTTATCAAGGGCCTGCGCCTGGCTCATGCGGCGCCGGCCCGTTAACAGATGCTAGCTGCTCGCCCTGGCTTTTAGCTTGTCCGGCTTCGGATTGCGCCTTTTCGGCTCGAATCCGCAACGGAGAACAGGAAGCAGGCGCGGAGCAGCCCATTCCAACTCAAGAGCGAATGCGCCCGGCGCGCAAGAGCATTGCGCAATCAACCGGGCCGGAACGCAACACGAGGATAAGGTGACGCTGGACGAATTGCGAATACGAATCGACGATCTGGACCGCCAGCTTGTTGAGCTACTCAGCGAGCGGGCGCGCGCCGCGCTTATGGTTGGCCAGTTGAAGGTCTCCACATCTCTTCCGGTTTACGAGCCGGAGCGAGAAAAGGTGGTCTACGCCAACGTGCGCGCGGCCAACAAGGGGCCGCTGCCGGATATCGAGTTGACGCATATCTACGAGCGCATTATCGACGTGATGCGAGCCTTGCAAAGAAATGAGTTGGCTTCGCAAAGAACCGCCCAGGCGCCGCAGGATGGCGGCCAGCCGGGCCACGGAGCGGGCCATCGCGCGCCCGGGACAAGGGAATAGGAAATGATTGTCGCCATGCAGGAGAACGCAACCGAAGAGCAGATCTACGCCGTGATTGAGGCGATGGAGGAACTGGGAGTTCACGCTCACCGCACCACGGGCGAAATGCAAACCATTCTGGCCGGAGTGGGACCCACAGCCGGTCTCGATCTTTCAACCTTTGAAGTGCTGCCTGGCGTCGAGCACGTTCACCGCATCAGCGCGCCTTACAAGCTGGCTGGGCGTGCATTCCGCCCGCAAGGTACGGTCGTTGAGTTCGCGAACGGCGCAACCATCGGCGGCGAGCACATTGCTACCATCGCCGGACCGTGTTCAATTGAAAACCGCGAGCAGATGTTCGCGATTGCCGCGTCAGTCGCAAAAACAGGCGGAAAGTTTCTGCGTGGAGGAGCGTTCAAGCCGCGCAGTTCGCCTTACGCGTTCCAGGGGCTTGGTATTCCTGGCCTGCAACTGATGCGCGAAGCCGCCGACGCTCACGGGCTGGCCGTGGTGAGCGAG
>CAYZVG010000047.1:0-12737 GCA_964481595.1 uncultured Occallatibacter sp.
TTCGCGCAGGTGCTGGAGTAGTTATCGGCGTTCTTTTCCCAGGGACGGATGGTTTGAAGCGTGAGCAGTTGCGAGCGGATGTTGGCCAGCACAATTTCGCGATCGCTGCGCGGCACAAAGTTCTCTGGCGCAGCGTCGGGATGAATCGCCTCGATTCTCTTCTCGAAAGCCTTCAGTGCAACAATCTCCGCGTCGATGGTCTTGCGCGAGTAATCCTCAAGCTGCGTGTCGTACTGGTGGAAGCCGGACTGAGTTCCCTGCGTTGGACTGTAGCGGAAATACACCTGGTCAAAGTACTCGTCGGACGCGGTTGCAAATTGCTGTTTCCAGTCCTGCGTGGCCTGACCGTGAACGGTGGCTGCTGCAACCATGCAAGCTCCTAGAAAAACGAATATGGCAAGTTTCTTCATCATGTTCTCCCAATCAAAATCAAGTATCTATGCGATGACCGGCGCGGGGACCAGGCTCTCAAGCAGCTCGCGTACTTCAAGCAGAATCTCGTCGGATCGCGTGGCCTTGAGCGGATATTTGAGCATGCCCTGGGGCGTGAACTGCGCGCCGCGCTTGGCGTTGCGCTGCACCATGCGCATGAGTAGCTGCGGGTCGACAATGGCGTGTTCGGCAAACTTGACTTGAAGCTCGGCGCGCTTGCGATCGATTTGCGCAACGCCGATGCGCTCGCACTCCAGGCGCAGCATTGCGGCCTCAAGCAGATAAACGGTAGCGTCGGGCGGGGAGCCGTAGCGGTCTTCCATCTCCGAGCGCAGTTCGTTCACGGCCTTCTCACTGGCCGCGCCGGCGATTTTCTTGTAGAGGCGCAGGCGCTGATTTTCTTCAGGAACGTAGCTCTCATCAATGCGCAGAGCGATGCCGAGATTGAGCTGCGCAGCGGGCCGCTCGCCGCTGGCTTCGCCCTTCATCTCCTTCACAGCGGCTTCAAGCATTGAGGTGTAAAGCTCGAAGCCAACGGCCTCAATGTGGCCGCTCTGCTCGCCGCCCAGCATGTTGCCCGCGCCACGCAACTCCAGATCGAGCGCGGCAATCTTGAAACCCGCGCCAAGGTCGCTGAACTCCTTGAGCGCGGCCAGACGGCGGCGCGCAATCTCAGTAAGTTCGGTGTCTGGCGGGATGAGCAAGTAGGCATACGCGCGGCGGTTGGAGCGGCCCACGCGGCCGCGCAACTGGTAAAGCTCGCTGAGCCCGTGACGATCGGCGCGATTGATGAGCATGGTGTTGGCAAGGGGGATGTCGAGGCCGTTTTCAATGATGGTGGTGGCCACCAGCACATCGTACTCATGGTGCATGAAGGCAAGCATGACGCGCTCAAGCTCGGTCTCGCTCATCTGTCCGTGGCCTACGACCACGCGCGCAGCGGGAACCAGCTCTTGGATGCGCATCGCGATGTCGTAGATGGATTCGACGCGGTTGTGCACAAAGTAAACCTGGCCGCCGCGCTCCAGCTCCACTTCAATTGCCGAACGAATAATCTTTTCGTCGAATTTTGCGACGACGGTTTGGATAGCCATGCGGTCTTTGGGCGGGGTTTCAATCACGCTCATATCGCGCAGGCCGACGAGGGACATGTGCAGAGTGCGCGGAATGGGAGTGGCGCTCATGGCGAGCACGTCGATCTCCTTGCGCATCTGCTTGAGACGCTCTTTGTGGCGCACGCCGAAGCGCTGTTCCTCATCGACGACGAGCAGGCCAAGGTCCTGGAACTTGATGTCTTTCGACAGAATTCTATGGGTCCCGATGAGAATGTCGACCTTGCCGGTTTCAACCTGCTCCACAATGAGCTTTTGCTCTTTGGCGCTGCGGAAGCGGGAGATCATCTCAATATTGATAGGGAATTGCGAGAAGCGTTTCTTGAATGTTTCAAAGTGCTGGAAGCAGAGGATGGTTGTGGGCGTGAGCACGGCAACCTGCTTGCCGTCCTGCACCGCCTTGAAGGCGGCGCGCATGGCCACTTCGGTTTTGCCGTAGCCCACGTCGCCGCACAGCAGGCGGTCCATGGGCGTGGCCGACTCCATGTCGTATTTGATGGCGCGAATGGCGGATAACTGATCGTCGGTTTCGTTGTAGTCGAACGAGTCCTCAAACTCGCGCTGGAATTCATTGTCTTTGGAGAAGGAGGTGCCCTGTGCGGTGTGGCGCTCGGCGTAGAGCTTGAGCAGTTCGCCGGCCATATCCTGCATGGCCTTGCGGACGCGGGCCTTGGTTTTGGTCCATTGCTGCGAGCCAAGCTTGCTGAGGACCGGCGCGGGGCCAGTGTCGGTGGAGCGGTATTTCTGGATGAGGTCGAGACGCGTGAGAGGGACGTAGAGCCGGGACTGCTCGGCGAATTCGAGGATCATGAATTCAACCGCCAGACCATCCTGCTCAATCTCTTTGAGGCCTTGATACTGCGCGATGCCGTGCTCCACGTGCACCACGTAATCGCCGACGGTAAGGTCGCGAAAGTCGGAGACGAAGGCCGCGGTTTTGGAACGCTTGGGCTCGGGACGCGCGGCAACATCCGCATCGTCGGAGAGATCGTTTGCGCCGAAGACAATCAGGTTTGCATCGGCAAAGCTGACGCCGGCGGAGATGGGCGAGCGCACAATGACCGGCACGCGCAGGTCGCCGGCCATGTAGCTTGCTTCTTCAAGCACCTGGTCGCCGCCGGCGCGCACGGCGCGGCTGCCGAGGCGATAGGGAATCTGATACTCGCGCAGCACGGTGGCCAGCCGCTCGACATCGCCCTGGTTGGGCGCGGCGAGCACGATGCGCGTTTCGATTTCAATGAGCTTCTTCAACTGCTCGGTGAGCGCGGGGATCGATCCATGAAAGCGGAGCGTGGGGCGCGTGGGTAGCTCGATTTCGCCGAGAGTGTTGTCTACCTCGAGAACGTCGACGGCGCCAAGCTGATCGAGATCGAGGCCGGCGTGCGACTCAAGCTGCGCGCGCAGAATCTCGGGGCGAATGTAGATGTCCTCAGGCACAATGAGCGAACCGATTGCGGAACGCTCATGCCGCTGCTCGACCTTGTTCCACCAGCGTTCGATCTGGTTGAGCACCATTGCGGGTTCTTCGACGAAGAGTATGCAACGGGGCGCGAGCGACAGCAATGACTTGTCGGCACCGGCAACGGCGGAGAAAAACTCCCATCCGGGAAAGACGCTGACTCCGCCGGCCGCAGCGGCCTCCGCAGCCATCTCTGCGTCGTCGGCGTCCTGGTCGAAATCGACGCGCTACCTGGTGAGCCGGGCGTGAACGGCGGCCAGCAGGCGCTCGGTTACAGGAGTCTCAGTGAGCGGCAGGAGCTGTGTTTCATCCAGGCCCGATTGCGAACGCTGTGTTTCAGGATCGAATTTGCGAATGGTATCGATTTCGTCGCCGAAGAATTCGATGCGCACGGGGCGATCCTGCTCGGGCGAGTAGACATCGAGGATTCCGCCACGCCGGGTAAACTGGCCGGGCATCTCGACCAGATCCATCTGCGTGTAACCCACCGAGGCAAGGTGCGCGGTGAGCACTTCCACGTCCAACTCTTCTCCGCGGCGCAGTTGCACGGCCAGGCCGGCATAATACTCGCGGTCAAAGAGCTTGAGAGCCGCGGACTCGACGGGCGCGATGAGAATGTCAACCGCGCCTGTGGCGAGCTTCCACAAAGCGGAGGCGCGCTGCTCCTGCACGTCAGGGTGTGGCGAGAGATTCTCAAAGGGGAGAACGTCGTGGGAGGGTAGGCGGACCACGCGCGCGGGATCGATTGCGCCGGTAAGCTCGCATCCAGCTTTGATAGCCGGCTCAAGAGCTTCAGCAGCTTTGTTGTCGGCGACGAGCACGAAGGCGGGCTGCTTGGCGGCGCGCGCCATGAGCGGTATGTAGAGGGAACGAGCGGTTGCGGTGAGTCCGGAGACACGTCTCCGCCCCGCACCCAGGCTCAGGTGCCTGGTTACGCGTTCGAAACCCGGGCAGTGCTCCAGCTCCGCAAAGATTTCGCGGACAAACGGGAGAATCATCGGTCTCTAGTTTATCAGCGGAGGCGTGAGCAATGTTTCAGCGGCGATTATGCCTCGGCATCCGATTGAATGCATTCGTCGCGCTTTGCGGTTGCGTCTCCGGCGACTGCGGTGGATAGAATGCAAGCAGCGCTTCTTGCGCTTCAGAAAGACTCCCGATGACAGATGGCGATACGGCGCAACCGCGCATTCTTATTCTTGGCGCTCGCGGACAGGTGGGCGTGGAACTGCAGCGCAGCTTTGCCGGATACGGCTCGATCACGGCGGCCGATATCGATACAGTGGACCTGACGGACCCCGAGCAGACGCGCGCGCTGGTTCGCCGCGTGAGGCCGGACGTGATTCTGAATACCGCGGCCTATACGGCGGTGGACCGGGCCGAAGCAGAGCCTGCACTGGCCATGGCTGTGAACGCTGACGCGCCGCGCGTGCTGGCCGAGGAGGCGCTAAGGCTGAATGCGCTGTTTGTGCACTACTCCACCGACTATGTTTTTGACGGAAGTAAAACGGAGCCGTGGGTAGAGAGCGACGAACCGAATCCGCTCAGCGTGTATGGCGTGACAAAACTGGCCGGTGAAAAAGCTGTGGCCGAAATTGGCGGGCGATACCTGATCTTCCGCACCAGCTGGGTGTACGGGCCGCATGGCAAGAATTACTTGCTCACCATGCTGCGCCTGGGCGGCGAGCGCGACCAGCTCTCGATAGTGAACGATCAGTTTGGCGCGCCAACAACGTCAATCGAACTGGCCGACGCAACGCGCGCAGTAACGGAAGGCGTGCTTGCGGGCAGATATGGCGCGGCAGAGAAGTGGGCCGGGCTGTACCACATGACGTGTGCCGGATCGACGACGTGGTTTGGTTTTTCACAGGCCATCTTTGCGCGCGCGGCAGAGCAGTTGGGCGCGAAGACGCCGGAGTTGGGCGCAATCGAGACGAAGGACTACCCAACGCCAGCAAAGCGGCCGCGGAACTCAGTGCTTTCAAACGAAAAGTTGAACAAGCGCCTCGGCGTTCGGCTGGCCGACTGGCAGAGGGCGCTGGATGCGGTGATGGCCAAGCTGAAAACGGCGAGCTAACCGGATAGAGGCAGAAGCGGCCTACTGCGCGCTGGACGATTGTTATGCGATCGAGGCGCGTCGTTTATGCCAGCCGGCAGCAGTTTCGTCCCGCGTCCTTAGCGGTGTAGAGTGCGCGGTCGACCCTCGAAAGCACATCCTCGACGGTCTCGGATTCGTCTCCACAGGCCGAAAAAACGCCTAGGCTTAGGCTGATTGAAAGCGGGCCTTGCGTGGAAGTGATGGGCAATCGGCAAATCTCATTGCGGATCTGCTCGGCACGTGCCATGGCCATAGACGCATCGCAGTTGTTCAGCACCAAGAGAAACTCTTCTCCGCCATAACGTCCAACGAAGTCATAAGAGCGGACCGATGCCAGCAGCCGCCGCGCAACCTCACGAAGCACTTCATCCCCCACCGGGTGTCCATAGGTGTCATTGACCAGTTTGAAGTGGTCAACGTCGCCGAGCACGACGAGCGTGCAACGTTTTTCGCGGCGCGTGCGAACCAGCTCGCGAGCCAGTAGCTCCATAATGGTTCCGCGGTTGAGCAGCGACGTAAGCGAGTCGTGAGTGGCTTTGTAGCGCATCTCTTCGCGAGCTTCAAGCAAACTGTCTTCCAGCTGCAGAATGCGCTGGCCGGTGTGCAGCCGGGCCTTGAGCTCTTCTGGATCGAACGGCTTTGTTAGATAGTCGTCGGCTCCCGACTCCAGGCCTTCAACGACGTCCTGCTTGGAGTTTTTGGAGGTAAGCAGTACTAGGTGAATGTGACGCTGACCGCGCCGCAGGCGCACCTGGCGGCAGACTGCCGGCCCATCGAGCTCAGGCATAATCCAATCGAGCAGAGCAATGCGCGGGCCTTCAGGATCGCAAAGCTCCTTGGCCGCCGCACGGCCGTCTTTGACGGCAACCACGTCATATCCCGCGCGGCGCAATGTTTTCTCAAGCATGCGAAGGGAGATTGGTTCGTCGTCTGCAATGAGAATCTTCATCTTTATTTCCCTGCCATAAATGCGTCTACAGCCGCCGACAAAGATGCAGTCTCCTGTTCGAAGACGATGAAAGTACTCTTGACTGTCTGAATATCTCCATTGCGGGCCGCGGCTTCAACGGTGGCGGCCAACGTGGCGCCCTTCTCCATGGACAGATTGGCGAGCATGCCCTTGATTGCATGGGCTGCCTTGGCCGTCACGCTCAGCTCACCGGTAGTTATTGACTCCTGCAAAGCTTCCAGATGTCCAGGAAGTTCCGTCTGAAACATTTCCAACAGGTCATTCAGAAGCTCGCGGTCGTCTTCAACACGTGCCAGTAGATCGGGCAGGTTGACGGCCTTTTCTAGGGATGCGTACTCTGGGTCCATTTTCTAGTTACCACCTTCAAATATTCGTTCGCGAGGAGCTGCTACGCTCGGTCGTTTGATCTCGTTAGTTGCTTTAGCAGAACCGCATCCAGTTCTTCCGGGCGTATCGGCTTTGACAGATAGCCGTCCATTCCGGCCTCGAGGCATCGTTCCTGGTCGCCCTTGATAGCATGCGCGGTCAAGGCCACGATGGGCTGGTGCATGCCGGTCTCCTTCTCGCGCTCGCGGATCACTCTCGTAGCCTCAAGCCCGTCAATCAGCGGCATCTGCACATCCATCAGCACCAGGTCGAATGGGCCCTTCGCCAGTTGGTCGATGGCCTCCTGGCCGTTGCCCGCGACGGTTACGCGATGGCCGCGCTTCTCAAGCAGGCGTGTGGCCAAGCGCTGGTTCACCGGGTTGTCTTCAGCCAGCAACACGTTCAGAGAGGCGCTGGCCTTGGTGGTTCTGCGATCTACAGCAGGAGCGGCCGAATCGAGCTTTACACGCCGGTCAAGCGAGCGGGCAATGGCATCGCGAAGCTCGTTCTGGCGAACGGGTTTAATCAGGTACGCCGCCAGGCCAAGCTCGTTGCATCGAGCGGTGTCTCCGTGATGTGCGCCGGAACTGAGCATCATGACCGTAGCTGTGGAGAGTTCGGTTCTGCTGCGGATTTGTTGAACCAGGCTGAAGCCGTCCATGCCGGGCATGTGCATGTCGGTGAGTATCAGGCGGAACGGGTCGCCCGACTCCAACGCGGCCATCAGTTGTTGCAGCGCCGCTTCTCCGCTCTCGACGCACACTGGCCGCATCTCCCATCTGGTCAGCGTGCGATCGAGAATCATGCGATTGGTCTCGTTGTCGTCAACCACCAGCACGTGGACACCGGGCAGCAATCCATAGAGCAGATTGGTTTCAGGTTGCGCGACCTGCGTCTTGCTGACGCCCACGCGGATGATGAAATGGAACTCGCTGCCTTTGCCGAGTTCGCTTTCCACCCAAATCCTTCCACCCATAAGGGCAGCCAGGCGCGCGGTGATGGTAAGGCCTAATCCCGTTCCTCCGAATTTGCGCGTAGTTGACGCATCGGCCTGAGTGAACGACTCGAAGATTGCCTGCTGCTTATCCTTGGGGATTCCGATTCCAGTGTCGGCAACGATAAAGTGCAGGAGCAAGTCGTCGCCCTGTCGCTCGTCCACTTGCAGGCTCACTGCCACCTGGCCATCGCTGGTGAATTTGATGGCATTGGAGACCAGATTGAGGATCATCTGGCTAAGTCTGGTGGAATCGCCGCGAACGGTTACGGGAATTTCAGGAGCGATATCGCAGAGCAGCTCCAGGCCTTTCTCTTCGGCGCGAAGACCCTGTGTCTTAAGCGTAATCTCAACACACTCCCGCAGATCGAAGTCATTCGTCTCGATGTCGATCTTGCCTGCCTCGATCTTGGAGAAATCGAGAATGTCGTTGATGACATTGAGCAGTGCGCCGGCGGAGAGTTTTACCGTATCGAGGTATTCCCGCTGTTCGGGCGTGAGATCGGTGTCTAGGGCGAGTTCCGTCATGCCGATGACGCCGTTGAGCGGGGTGCGGATTTCGTGGCTCATGTTGGCCAGGAACTCGCTCTTGGCGCGGTTGGCATCCTCGGCTTGAATGCGCGCTTTGACCATCTCCTCTTCAAAGCGCTTCTGGGGTGTCACGTTGCGCCCAATGCCGAAGATCCCCGCTACGGAGCCATCCTTTTCGCTGAAGGGAACTTTCGTGGTGAGTATCCACACGTAGTTGCCTTCGGCGTCCTTCATCCGCTCAGCCTGGCTGACCATTGGCTCGCCGGTGCGCATGATCTCCTGCTCATCTTTAAGAAAGGCTTCGGCACTCTCAGGCGGGAAGAAGTCGCGATCGGTGAGACCGATCAGGTTTGTATCCTGCTTGCCGCTCATAAATCTGCGTAGCGCGGGATTGCTAAGAAGAAAGCGGCTTTGTGTGTCTTTGATATAGATGAGGTCGGGTAGATTGTCGATGAGCGCGCGCACTCTGAGCAACTCGGAATCCTGCGCATCTTTGGCGATCGCCTGCGACTGGACCAGAGCCGCGTAATGGCGCGTGAGCAGGTAGTACGGCCAGGTGAGCAACAGGATCACGGCGCAGGCGATGAGATCGGACTGGCCGATGGAAAAGTGTGCGGAGACAACCAGCTTGAGCAGAAGATAAAGAGCGATTCCGCCTGCGGGAAGCATGGCAACTTCCCCAAAGACTCTCTTTCCGCCCGCATTCTGAGTTGGTTCTGCCGTGGCCTTTTGCGAGGCATTGCTATCAAACACCATGGGTGCGACCCTCTCGACTCTTCGGTCGATCGCTTCTTGTTTGAATCAAGATAAAGCGCTCTAGGCGAGGCATTGTTGCGATTTCCTATAAGGAACGCAAGCGTCCACCGAAGTTTGAATTCGACACAAATCTAGTTGTTTCTGAATATCCAATAGATATTCGATGCCGTTTGCGCTTCTGTCAAGGGCGAAGCAAACCCAGGCCCGCAGGGCAGAGCATGATTAGTAAGCAGATGGGGATGACTATCTTATGGCAGAGGGCATGGAGAGCGGAACGAAAGGGGTTATCTCCCCGAGACCGGCTTGGGGCGGGCCGGGGAAACGGGGCCGCGGAGGGATATGGCGAACAACGACGATGGAGCGGTTGCCGGATCGGGGCGGAGGGCTTACCGCCGTCGGCGGAGTGAACGGGGGGCGGGATACAATGCTTTACACTTGCAGGAGCGGTCAAATCAGTTAGAGAATTCAAGTGACTTTCACAACACCAGCGACTGTCTGCCGAAGAGGCAGATTTCTGTCCGGGAGGTTGCTCCATAAATGAAGTTATCGGTCATCATTCCTTGCTATAACGAAGTGAAATCGATAGAAACCATTGTGCACGCGGTCAGGAACTCTCCCTATGCGGACAAGGAGATCATCGTTGTCGACGATTACTCGACCGATGGCACGCGCGAGGTTTTGAACACGGTTCTCCGCGATCGGGTGGATAAGATTCTTTTCCATGCGGTCAATCAGGGAAAAGGCGCCGCGGTTCGAACCGGGATTGCCGCTGCGACGGGCGACTTAGTGGTGATTCAGGACGCCGATCTGGAATACGATCCTCAAGAGTACTCGAGCCTGGTTGAACCAATTCTTCAGGATCGTGCCGACGTTGTTTTCGGTTCGCGCTTCATGGGCGGCCACGCGCGTCGAGTACTCTACTTCTGGCATCGTGTGGGCAATGGCTTTTTGACCTTTGTCTCCAACGTGTTTTCCAACCTGAACCTGACGGATATGGAGACCTGCTACAAAGTATTCCGGCGGGAGATTATTCAGAAGATCGTGATCGAAGAAGACCGTTTTGGCATTGAACCGGAGATTGTCGCGAAGATTGCCAAAACGGGATGCCGCGTGTACGAAGTGGGAATCTCCTACTACGGCCGCACGTATGCTGAAGGAAAGAAGATAGGTTGGCGGGACGGCGTACGAGCGGTCTGGTGCATTCTTAAGTACAACCTTGGATGACAAACCTGCCCGTGCGCGTCCAACATTAACAATGGCTTGCCGTCTATCGACACTGAACGGCAAAGCAGATTGAGTAAGCTCCCGATGAACGATCTTTGGCGTTCCATAAAAAAGCACCCTCTGTTGGCGGGCGCGTGGGCATGCGTGGCATTGATCTATCTGGCTCTTGTGCCGTTTCGCTCCTGGAGCGTGGGCGACACGTACATGATTGCGCGCTCGGTGGCTCCGGCTCTGGCTTGCGCAAAGGCCGGACAGTTTGTTGGCTGCAAGATAGACTCCCCGTTTCCGCTGGCGCAATATTTTCCTTCGTTCGCCATGGGGCTTGTGGGGCTTCGGCCACATTTGATCGTGGCCGGGCTGATCTTGGTAAGCGCGGCGGCGTTTGCGGGAATCTTCTGTCTTGGCCTGTGGATGTTTCGCACCGACCGGCGCGCGCGGCTGCTGTTTACGCTGCTGCTGGTGACGGGACCGTTATGGGCTTATGGAAACTGTTCGCTGGGCGAGACACTGGCCGCGTTTCTGACGTTGCTGTTCGCCATCGTCTGCATCAAACGGCCACATTCCTGGCTAATGCTGCTGGCGTTTGTTGCGGCGGGCCTGACAAAGGAGACGGCTGCGCCTATGCTCTTCCTGCTGGGACTTGCCGCAGGACCGAAACTCGAATGGCCACCGAAGCCGGAGTTGCGAAAGCATGTCTATTTCTTGATAGCGGGCGTTGTTCTCGCGGTCGGCTTGAGCGGATTGTGGAACGTGTTCCGCTATGGCGTTGCCTGGAACATGGAATATGTGCCGATGGCGACATGGAACGTCGACATTCGACAGAACCTGAGCTTCTTTGCGGCGCTATGGGTTTCTCCCAGCGTGGGCTTGCTGGTGTTTTGGACTACCTGGACAGTGACGACCGCCGCTATCGTTGCCGTGGCGCGCACGGCGCGGGCTTGGCTGGTTGTACTTGTGCTGCTGCTGGTGACTGCGGGCTTGTGCCGCTGGTGGGCGCCATTCGGCTGGTCTTGCTATGGGCAAAGGCTGATGCTGCCGTGGCTGCCGGCCTGTGCCGCGGTGCTTATCTACCATGAGCGACCCACGGTGGAGCGCCTCCTCGACAAGATTGCGCGCCATCGACTGGCCGTTGTGGCAACGGTGCTTGTTTGCCTCGCCACCGCAATGCCGCATCTGCTTGCCTCGCAGGATTGGCGGAGCTTCAGCGCAGCCATCGACGCCCACAGTCTGGCCGCGTTCCCGGTCTTACGGGATCACGTGAACCCCGAGGTCAATGCGTGGATTTACTACCGGGATTCAAACCTGGTGATATGGAGTCCAAAGACGAGCCTGTTCGAGGTGGTGCGGGAAGGCTTGAGCCATGCACGGTACTATCCGTGGCTGCTGCTTACGCTCTTCTGTATCGCGGATCTCGCCAGGCGTCTTGTTGCGCCCGGCCGCGCAGCGGCCCTGCGGCGCGGCAACTCTCAGTAGAATCAACGCACGTACGCAGGCAATCGCCGGGCATCTTGACATAAATGAACTGAACCGTTCAGTATTGTTATGTTGGAGGCCGGATTGATGATTCATGTCCAGAACCTGGTGAAGTCTTTTGGGGCGTTTACGGCAGTGAACGATGTTTCGTTCGATGTAGCCGAAGGCGAGATTTTTGCGTTTCTTGGGCCCAATGGCGCGGGCAAGACCACCACGATCAAGATGCTGACAACCCTGCTGCAGCCGACTTCGGGGAACATCCGGCTGGATGGACTTGATCCCTTGACCCACCAGAACGATGCGCGGCAAAGGTTCGGGATTGTCTTTCAGGACCCTAGCCTTGATAGCGAACTGACTGCCAAGGAAAACATGGAGATTCACGGCGTGCTGTACCACGTTCCGCACAAGGCGCGGAAACAGCGGACCGAAGAATTGCTGAAGCTCTTCGAGCTGTGGGATCGGCGCGACGAGCAGGTGAAGAAGTTTTCAGGCGGCATGAAGCGGCGACTGGAGATTGCGCGGGGATTTCTGCACACACCGCGAATTCTGTTTCTGGATGAGCCGACGCTGGGCCTTGATCCGCAGAGCCGGAACCAGCTTTGGACACACGTGAAGATGTTGAACGAGACGGAGCGGGTGACGGTCTTTCTGACCACGCATTACATGGATGAGGCGGACCGTGTGGCGCACCGCATCGGCGTGATCGACCACGGCAAGCTGGTGGCGCAGGGAACTCCGAAGGAGATAAAGACAAGCACGGGAAGCGAGACGCTGGAAGACGCGTTCCTGAAGCTTACGGGATCGACGATCCGCGATGAGAGCGCAGACCCGGCGGCGATGATGCGGCAGTTCTCAAAGATGTGGGGCGGAGGGAGACGATGAGCGCGATTTATATTCTGTGGCTGAGAGAGTTGAAGCGGTACACGCGGTCGCGTTCGCAGATGATTGCCTCGCTGGGCCAGCCGCTGCTGTATCTGCTGGTGCTGGGCTTTGGCCTGGGGCCGGTGTTCAAGCGGGCCGGAGCAGGGAATTATCTGCAGTTTGTTGCGCCGGGCGTGATCGGGATGTCGGTGCTGTTTACCTCGATTTTTTCGGGGCTGGGAATCTTGTGGGACCGGCAGTTTGGATTCTTGAAAGAGACGCTGGTTGCGCCCGTGCCGCGCATCGAAATCATGATTGGGCGCACGCTGGGCGGAGCGACGGTGGCCGTGATGCAGGGTCTGCTGGTGACGGTGGTGTGCCTGCTGGCGGGCTTTCGGCCGGCCAACTTTTTAGGGAACCTCTGCACAAGTCTGCAACCCGCGTCATATTTGAATAAACTATAA
>CAYZVG010000048.1:0-12655 GCA_964481595.1 uncultured Occallatibacter sp.
CCGGGCACCACTCCTCGCAGACAATGCAATCGGTGGCCATGGCCCAGGGCAGGCAGCGGCCGCGATCATAGAAGGCTGTGCCCAGGCGGATAGGCTGATCGCCGTTGCCCACGCCGACAACCCAGCCTTTTTCTTTAGGCGTGATCTGCCAGATTGCTCCTGTGGGACAGACTTCAGAACAAAGCGTGCAGCTTGGCTCGCAGTAGCCGATGCGCGGTACAAGCGTCGGCGTCCATAGGCCAGCGAGGCCCGCTTCGTCCAGAGTGGGATGGAGCGAGTTGTTGGGGCAGACCTTCATGCACTCGCCGCAACGGATGCAGCGGCTGAGAAACTCCGGCTCGTCGACTGCGCCTGGCGGACGGAGCAACCGCTCATGACGGCTCTTGCCCATGCCGGTGTTGGCTTGCATGAGGGGCACAATCGCCGCGCCTGCGGCAATGCCAGTGAGCGTGCGGCGGCGGCCGAGATCGGGCGAGGCAACTTCCTGTTTTTTGTCGAGGCCGGGACGGAAGAAGCTGAAACCGAGGCTGGAATGTGGACATGCGCCGACGCAGTTCATGCACATGAGGCACTCCGACTTGCGCCATGGAGCGTTGCCAATGGGATCGTCGCCGCCCTGACAGTTGAGCAGGCAGCGATTGCAGCGGTCGCAGCTTTCGGTATCTTTTTTGAGGCCGAGGATGCTCCAGCGCGAGACCGCCCCAAGCAGAGCGCCGAGCGGGCAGATGGAGCGGCACCAAAAACGCGTGACGCGCAGGCTGGCAGCCAGGATCAGAAAGAAAATAATGCCGAGGGCGAGGCCCTGCGCAAAGTGCGCCTGGCGAAAGTCGAGCACGAGGAGTTGCAGTGCGGCGTGAAGAAAGCCGCCGGTGGCTTTGATGGCGGCGATGTGGCTGTTTTCAAGCGGCGAAAGCAGAGCGCGGACAGCGAAGTTGAATGCGGGAAGAATCGACAGGCCGATGGAGCGGACAAGCAGGCTGAAGGGATCGAGCCAGCCGATGGCCATGGAACCGAAGCAGGCTGCGACAAGGCCCGCGAGGAGTACGACATACTTGACTGTCTGCCAGCGTTTGTAACGGTTGGACTCAATGCGCTGCTTGCCGCGCTTTGACTCCGACGGCATGTTGCCCACAAAGTGTTGCAACGTGCCCATGGGGCATATCCATCCGCAGAAGAAGCGGCCGAGAAAGAGCGTGGGCAGCAGAATCACCAGGCTCCAGAGCAGACCACGATAGAGAGCGTGCGTGGCCAGCGCATTGGCCAACGCGACCAGCGGGTCCCACTCGAAGAACAGGCGCACCGGGCCGCGCAGATGCATGTCGCTGGTTGTGCCGGGGGAGGAGTGGAGCGAGGTGAAGATCAACAGGCCCAGGAACAGCAGGAGAAAGAATATCTGCGAAAGCCTGCGGAACAACGGCAACCTGGACCCAACCACAAAAACCCTCCAGCGCCGCAGAAATACGGCACGGAAACCCAGGGACGATTGTTGGTTGTCAGACAAGTGCCGAACAGTGACCTGCGTCACGGGTTGGTGGTCGAGGCCTACGCAGGACTTCTTGGTGCAGGCTCAGGCGCCAAGGCGCCAGGCCGCTTCATGACTTAAAGTGCGAGGTCACAAGTGATTGATGAGCGAAGCGATGCAGGCTGCGCCGAAGCCGTTGTCGATGTTGACGACGCTGATGTTCGGGGTGCAGGTGTTGAGCATTCCCAGCAGCGCGGCCAGGCCGCCGAAGGAAGCTCCGTAGCCCACGCTGGTGGGAACGGCGAGCACCGGCGCATTCACCAGGCCGCCGACGACGGTGGGCAGCGCGCCCTCCATGCCGGCGCACACGATGAGTACGCGGGCTGACTTGAGCGTGTGCTGCTGCGCGAGGAGACGATGGATTCCAGCGACGCCCACATCGGCAACCAACTCCACCGTGTTGCCCATGAGGCGCGCGGTAACGGCAGCCTCCTCGGCGACGGGCAGATCGCTGGTGCCGGCGCAGACCACGCCGATCATCCCTTTGCCGGGAACCGTGGCGGCCTGGGTGAGCGTGATGGCGCGCGCGGCGTCGTGATACTCTGCGCGCGGTTCGACGGCGTGTACGGCCTCAAATGCCTCGATTGACGCGCGGGTGGCCAGCACGTTGCCGCCGGCACGGGACATGCGCTCGAAGATGGCCGCGACTTGCGCCGTTGTTTTTCCGGAGGAGAAGATGACCTCGGGCATGCCGGTGCGCAACGCGCGATGATGATCGAGCTTGGCAAAGCCCATGTCCTCAAAGGGAAGGTTGCGCAGCTTCTCCATCGCCGCTCCAACGGCGGTCTTTCCCTCTGATACCTCTTTGAGCAGCGCCTCAATTGCGGCGGGATCCATTAGCGACTCTCCTTGTTTGCAATGACTTTTTCGTTTTGATTTGCGGCAAAGGAATGCATGGCTTGCTGCATTACTTTTTTGAGGGGAACCGCGTGGCTGGCCGCGAGCTTGCGGCAATCTTCATACTCTGGCGAGGCGTTGGCAATTTCGCCTGAGGGCCAGCGCGCGATTTTGATGCGCACCTCGCCCCATGGAGTGGACGCGGGCTGCCAGTCGCGCGCGAGCGAGAGCTTGTTCTCAAGCCGCCAGTGCAGGCCGATGGAAGTGGTTTCACGAAAGACGATTTGCTGCAGCGCTGTGACGAGATCGGGCCGGCAGAGCACGGTCATCTGTACGCCGGTGCGGCCTTTCTTCATCTGCACTGACACGCGAAACACATCCCATGCGCCGGCTTCGAGCAGCAACTCGCTCACATAGGCGATGACCTGCGGGTTGGAGTCGTCGATGACCGTTTCAATGATGGCGATGGGCTCGGCGTCGGTTGCGGCGGCGGAGGTTTCAGCCTGCTCGCCCACCAGCAGGCGCAGCAGATTAGGCTCGCCCGGGGTGTCGCGGCCACCCGCGCCGTAGCCGCGCGCTTTCACGCGCATGGCCGGCAAGGCCTGGTACTGAACATCGAGCATGAGCAGGATGGAAGCGCCGGTGGGCGTAACGCGCTCCATGGGCTCGCCGGCGGAGTAGACCGGCGCATCGCCCAACAGCGCCAGCGTGGCCGGCGCAGGCACGGGGAGGGTTCCATGCTGACACTTAACCGTGCCGCTGCCCACGTTGAGCGGCGAGGCGAGCCACTGCTCCACGCCCAGAAGTTCAGCGCCAGCGGCAGCGCACACAATGTCCACGATGGTGTCGACCGCGCCGACTTCGTGGAAGTGAACCTTCTCAATGGGGATGGAATGAATTGCCGCTTCAGCCTCGCCGAGCAATTGAAATGCGCGCGAGGCGCGGGCCTTGACCGACTCCGACAAAGGCGCGGCGGCGATGATCTTCAAGATCGACGATAGATGGCGGTGCGGCGCGTGCGTTTGTTCCTCATGCTTATGCACTGGCTCAGCCGCGTGCGTTTCATGAGCGTGGCTGTGAGAATGTTCGTCGTGCGTATGTTCGTGGTTGTCGTGGGAGTGGCTGTCATCATGCTCATGCGGCGCTTGGCTCGCGCTATCGCCGGGCACAATTACGTCAACTTTTGTGCCCGCGATTCCGCCGCGCATGACTTTGCGGGCTTCAAGCCGCGCGCCTACGTCGAGGGCCTCGACCGTGGCGGCCAAAGACTCAAAGGGAACGCCCGCATCCACGAGAGCGCCCAGCACCATATCTCCGCTTATGCCGGAGAAACACTCCAAATATCCAATTCGCATCGCGTTGTGATTCTAAATGGTGGCCTATGCGCCGCGGCGTGCCAGCACTTCAACGGGCAGAAGGGCATTGAGCGAGCCGGAGCGGAAGCCGGTTGTATCGAGCGTGACGTATTGGTAGCCGGCCGTCTTCAACTCGGCGGTGATGCGGTCGAGCATCCCCATGGTGAGCGCGGCAGGCAGTTCGGTGCGGGCAATCTCAACGCGGGCAAGCTCGCCGTGGTGGCGGACGCGGAACTCGCGAAAGCCAAGCTGCCTCATGCTGTCCTCAGCCTTTTCAACCTGCTCAAGCACCTCGCGGGTGACGGCGCGGCCGTACTCGACGCGCGAAGAGAGGCAGGGAGCGGCGGGGCGGTCCCACAGCGAGTAGCCTTCGGCCTTGGCGAGCGCGCGGACTTCGGCTTTTGTGAGTCCTGCCTCGGCGAGAGGAGCGAGTACAGAGTGATCTTTGGCGGCGCGCTGGCCAGGGCGGTAGTCGCGAGTGTCGTCGGCGTTCATGCCATAGGCGATCGCCTCGAAGCCAAGCTCGGCTCCGAGCGCCTTCATGGTGGTAAACAGCTCGTCTTTGCAGTGGAAGCAGCGATTGGCGTCGTTGCGTGCGTAGCTGGGATTGTCGAGCTCTTCTGTGGCGACAACCTTGAGCGGAATGCCCTGCTCGAGGGCGAAGGCGCAGGCCTGCTCCATGTCTTTGCGGGCCAGGCTTGCGGAGTCGGCGAGGACGGCGATCATGCCGTCGCCCAGAACGCGGTGCGCCGCCGCGGCGAGATAGGCCGAGTCGACGCCACCGGAGTAAGCCACCATGACTTTGACCAGTTCGCGCAGCCGCCGCTCAAGCACGGTGAGTTTTGCTGCCGCGCTGTGCGCCACTTCGGCTTCAGAGATAACCGGGGAAGATTCCGCCGCCATGGGAGCGATTATACCGTTTGCGGAGTTGGTGCGGCTGCCGGCGATGCCGAGCTACGGTAACTAGCTTTGCTTGGACGTGGATGGGGGCGCGTGTACACTGGTTTCGCTATGAGCTGCCTATTTTGCAAGATTGTGGACGGGACGATACCGGCGAGCCCGGTTTACCAGGATGAGCGGAGCTTTGCCTTCGCGGACATTAACCCAATGGCGCCGGTACATGTGCTGATTGTGCCGCGGGAGCATATCGGCGCACTCAGCGAGGCGAGCGAAGACAAGAGCGCGCTGCTGGGGCACCTGCTCTGGGTTGCGGCCGAGATTGCGCGTACGAAGAACCTGGGCAAGGGCTATCGCGTGGTGGTGAATACCGGCGAGGATGGCGGGCAGACGGTGGAGCATCTGCACCTGCATTTGCTGGGCGGCCGACCGATGACCTGGCCTCCGGGATAAGGGGCTGGGTCAGTGGCGACTCAGTTTGCTGTGGAGTAACTGACAGGTGGACGATAAACCTCCCGGAACGCAGAGTAGATTGTTCAGGAGAAAACTCTTATGCTTCGCGGCAATCGCTTTTGGATAGTGCTCTGTGCATCACTTGCTGGCCCTCTCGTGTTCGCCCAAACTGCAAAGCCTGCCAGCACCGAGCACGTTCTAATCGGCATCCTTGATGATGCGCGAGAAGAAATGGTCAACTGGATGCCCGGAGTCGCTGGCGACAGAATCATCCGGCCCGCGTTTGAAAAGACAAAGGCGGGATGGCGCAAAGTTGAACCAGTCTCGATCCCTACTCAAATCAATTGGACTGTCGCTTTTAACGGGCGGAGCCTCGGACAGATTGCAGGCAAGGCGATTCCAAATGGCAGCAAGCCCAAGGAAGGAAGCTCAAGGTATTTAACAGCGGTTCAAGCAATCGTCACACCTCCCACTGCCATCCCGTCGGTTGGGGCACCTTCCGAGAAATACAGTCCCTTGGCGACCGGACCGACCAAGGGCAGGCGACCATTGGTTGTCATCTCTAAACCGTACACAAGCGATCCTGATGGCTGGAAGCGTCTGTCTCAACCGCCTGAAACGATTTCATCCCGAATCCTCGAAGCGTTTCGCAAAGACTTTCCCCACGCTTGTCGCTGCAAAGAAGAGAAGATTGTTCAGCACAATTGGAAATTCCCTGATTCCGCGCTAAACTTCCCTACCACCTACGCTTCCAATAAAGACACCTTCTTGGTCGAGTCCAACTTGAACGCGGGAGATTGCGGGTACGTCGATGATCCGAATGAGGCGGACTCGTCCCCATGGTACTTCGTTACAGCGGACGGGCATGCCCGTCGTATCGGCTCTTTTCTTTCGCTCCTTGACGCGGGCGATTATGACAACGAGGGAAGGTCGGAAGTCATATTCATTCTGGAGCAACCAGAAGACACAGAAGGTTTCGTGCTGTTCGACGCTGACATGCACAAAGCGGCAAGCCTACTTTGGGAGTATCACTAAACTAGGTGTGCTGCAATTCCTGAATCACCGTCCGAAATGCTCGGGAGGGAAGAGGAGGCTGCCAGTTGGACTGGGACAGATTATGCCAGAGCACTGCGCGAACGCTTCGGTCCTAAGGCTGAGCAATGAGGTAACAGGGCAACCGTTTCTTGAACTGATGCTTCTGCAGGTCTGAGAATCCCGACCTGTGCGCCCCACTTCCTTCGCCTACATCCCGCGCGCGGGTAGGTTCGTCAGGGTTTAGCTCTGGGGCATTCTCGGTCCGCCCTTACAGGGCGGTGGGTCCTCTTTGGACGTTTACCCAGGGCTGCGCTGCGGCTTGCCCTGGGCTATTTTCTGCCTGCCCCTTCCGGGGCGGGAACGTGGCTTCGCGGCCTTAGAAAGGCTGCTGGGCCAGCTCTTCTTCTTCCTCTTCAATGCCGTAGCGGCGGAGAAGGTTGGGAAGGGCCTGCGAGAAGGCCGACCGGGGCATGACGGTGTCGCAACCAGCCTCGACGGCCTTCAACTTCAGGTCGCCCTGCAGGTGATTGAGGAAGCCGATGATGGAGGTAGCCTTCTTGAGCTTTGCCTTGAACTTGGGAATGAGCGCCATGGGCTTGGCGTTGAGGTTGTTTAGATCGAAGACAACCAGCGCGGGCCGCTCGTTCTCTGGCAGTTCGAGGAGGCGCTGTACCTGCTCCTTTTCGCCCTTGACGAACTCGACCTTGATGCCGAGCTTGCGCGCGGTCTCTGAGATCTTGGCCTGGAAGAAGAGGTCGTCGACAAAGCAGAAGATGCGCGTGGGCGCGTCGTTGCGGACGGGAGCAGCCGGGGCCGGGGCAGAGGTATCGGGATAGTAGCCGGCGTGGTTATTGCTCATCATCTGGATGGTGGAGGGTGGGCCGTCGGCGATATTGCCGTTGACGATGCGGTAGCTGTGGTCCATGGGACCGACGAACTCGCGGGGGCCTCTCTGCTTGGTTTTGCGCTTGCCCTGCGGCGCGGTGCTGTTGCCCGGCTGGGCCTGCATGGGCGCGCCCTTTTGGAAGAACTTCTTTTTCTTGCGCGGCTGGTTCTGATGGGCCTGCCTTTGCGGCGGCACCTGCTGAGGCTGGGGGGGCTGCTGCGCTGGAGCCTGAGCCGTGGGCTGTGCCTGCTGCGCCTGGGGCGCCTGCTGCGCGTTCTGCTGGCTTGACTTGTTCTTGCGGCGGCGGCGGCGGCGGCGATGCCCTGTACCGGGCGTCTGGGACGCCTGACCGTTGTCAGGCGCGGGCCCCACTTCAGGTTGGGGCTGAGTTGTTTCTGTGGTCATGCGTTTACTTCCTGGTTTGCTTCCTGGAACTTTGCTATAGGCTGCAAATGATTCCGGCGTTCAGTTGCATTTCTTCGAGGAGCGGGCCGTGACGCTAGCGCCAGGGCGGGCAGAAACGAAGTGGAGAACAGTGAGCCGCACGTCTTCTACCGGGCATTGAGCAGAGTGCTCAGGGCAGTTGTCTGCATAAATGCCGGTCCGACTCCGGGGAGTGTGGAGCATTGTTGAGAAGTTACCGTTCTGCATGCGGCAGTCTATTTTTCGGGCCCTCTGCGATGCCTTGAACCGAAGCCAGCTAGTTGCTAAAGCGCCTGCTCTCGACAAGGTACGTTGTCGAGCTTCCCTGGCCCAACCGTTCAAAGTTTGTGAAAATGCTGCAGCCGCTTTGATACATAGGAATCCTGCAAAGGACTCGATCCAGTAGTCAGGATTGGTACGGTGCGGCTGGTGCTTTTCTCAGGTGATTCAATTTCCTATGCGAGCTTCCGCCGCGAACAACTAGATATGCAATTGAACTGACCGGCGGTATTTCATGCTCTGCGGCGAGCTTGCTCTCCCCAAATCGGGTGGCCTGCATCAGCCGTTTCGATAGGCAACTCCGATAGTACAGCGTTGGGTTGCGGCTGGCAAGTGGCACTTTTGTGGGGGTGGATTACCGAAGAAGTACCTTCTAGAGCAAAACCAGATTAAGCATGCGCTGGGAAATATTGTGCAAGGCGGTCGCCGAGCGCTGTCTGCGGCTGCAGGGCGAAAACGTTCAGAGACACCGAAGGCTGCTCCGTTGGGAGCAGCCTTCGGTGTCTTGCGCGGCCACTGGCCTCCTGTAGTGTTCGGCCGGCGGCTTCTCCACCGTGCCATTTGCGGACTGGCCGGAAGGCCCGTTCCCTTTTGAGGGCCGCTCATTGGCGGTTGCTCTTTTCCGGTTTCCGCTGTTCTCTGCCGCGGCGTTACCGCAGCTTGTACATCACTGGCGCCCTCTATATAGCAATCGTTAGGCCGTTTTGGATTTACTTTGTTTTCAACCATTTGGATGAGGCTGGTCCTTCTGTTTTTATCGATTATGGAAGCGGGGAATGGAGGAAATCCTAAAAACCATACATTGATCCGCTAGAGCTGGCATTTGGGGCAGTAGTGGGTGCCCCGGCCGGCGACCAGGATGCGGCGAATGGGGGTGTTGCAGCGACGGCAGGGCAGGCCGGTGCGCAGGTAAACGCAGTGTTCGAGCTGGAAGAATCCGCGGACGCCTTCGGCGTCAACGTAGTCCGAGACTGATGAACCGCCCAGGCTGATGGCGTGTTGCAGGACCTGCTGCAGAGCGAGGCGGAGGCGCTCGAGCTGGGCTTTGGTGAGCCGGCCGGCTGGGCGGCGAGGGCGGATGCCGGCGTGAAACAGGCTTTCGTCGGCGTAGATGTTGCCGACGCCGGAGAGCAGCGACTGATTGAGGAGCGCGGCTTTGATGGCCAGCTTACGTCCGCTGAAGAGGCCGGCGAACTCGTCTGGCTGGATGGTGAGGGGCTCAGCGCCGGCGGCGGCGAAGGGAGTTGCACGGTCGAGCAGGCGGAGTTCGAGGCGTCCGAAGCGGCGGGGATCGACAAACCGCACCTCGCGGCCGCTCTGGAGGGTGATGCGGGCATGGGTGTGTGGAGCGACGGATGCGTCGGGGGTGGTGACGAGCAGGCGGCCGGTCATGCCGAGGTGAACGATCCATTGAGCGCTTGCGGGCTGGGGGCTTGCGGTGTCGGTTGAGATGGCGGAGTGGTCGGATGGTCCCAGCTCGCAGACGATGTGCTTGCCGGTGCGATGGACGGCGAGGAAGGCGCGGCCGGGAAGTTCGCCGGCTTGTATCCTGGCGGTGGTCTTGAAGGGCTGTTTGTGGCTGGAGAACCAGACCTGCACGATCTGGTCGCCACGCACGCGCTGGTGAACGCCGCGCGCAATGGTCTCAACTTCAGGCAGCTCGGGCATGGTTCGATTCTAGATGGGGCGGCGGCCGGGACTAGCTGCGATGCTCGATCAGCTCGTTATTCTCTTCGCCATAGGCGACTTGCAGGCTGCCCCACTTCTCGAGATACACGAGGCCGAGGCCAAGGCCAACGACGAAGACCGCGACGGAGGAGTACTCGATAAGGTTGAGCTTGCGGTTTTCTTGCGGGGTTTGGTAGACGACGATGCCATGGATGTCGCGCGGGACTACCCGGTTCTCAGTGAGCACGGGACCCGTGGGCATGACCTCGAGGTAGTGGGTTGAGATCATGGCCGAGACGATGAGGCCCGCCAGGCCAGGCAGAATGAAAAGAAGCGCGAAGAACTTGAGCGTTGCCAAATTGGCCGACTTCATCTGTATGCCTCCCAGTTCCGTTCGAGCTGCAGAGAACCAACGTGATCGCGCTCGGCCAGAACCGTTTCCGGTTGAGAGTGAGCGCACAGAATTCGGGAAGTTGCTATCGCGAGAGATGGCCGGGGGCCGGGGAGCTTTCAGTGGGAGCGGCCAACGCTCAACGAGTGGCTCACCGATGGGTTCGCGCACAGAAAAACGAAGTACGGGAACACATCTACTACTGGCTTTATACCAGAGTTCAGGATGGGAACCTAAGAGATCGACTGTCAGGAAACGGGACGTATGTAACGGAGATTGAGGCGCTGGTAATTCGGGGCGAAATTACTTTCCTGCTGCGCCGGAGTCGAGCGGATGGAGCTGACCGGGCCGACGGACGCGGTTAATTTCAAAGCTGACAATCTTCCAATGGCCCTGGGCGTCATGCACGTAAACACGGGTATAGCGGTAACTTCCAGCCATTTCGCCTTCAGGATTAACGCCCTGCACCTGGGCCAGAGAGTTTACCAGCGCGGTGGAACCATAGAACCGGACTTTGCGGTCGGAGATATCGAGAGCCGTGAAGCGAATGCGATGGGCGCTCATGCTGGCCAGCGCTTCGCTTTTGTTCTGCAATGTTCCCGACGCTGAAATAGCGACGTAGTCGTCTGCCAGAAGAGAGCCGAGCGCATTGGTGTCGCCCTTGAGCATGGCTGTTCGCCACTGTTCCTCAAGCTGGTCGATTTCGTGGCGCGCCTCGTGCTTATGGGGCTGTTTGGGCTGGCCTGCGCAGGCCGCGGCGAGGCCAAAAGCGAGGAAGAGAGCAGCCAAAAACGCTCTCGTGACCGCCCAATGGCGTTTCGGACAGGGTGGAACAGAGAGCATGATCGCGCCGTCGAACATAAACGTAACGGATAGTATTCCCGGAGCGGCACGACGGTCAATGGCGCGCGGGTTGAAAAGCGGAACGGCGAGTGATTTTGGCAAGCCCATGCCCGATTTCCCAAACCTGAATTGCCGGGGAGCGACGATCTGCCGGCTGCTATCTTTGCCGGTTTGACTCGGGAGGGCCGTTAAACGAGAGCAGTCAGGTTTTCCCTGGTGCGTTCCGTCATCTTCTGGAAGAGCACTCCGACCGCGTATAACCTGTAGTGCTCTGACTCGCGGTGGGACGCGAGCGCGCCTTCATCGCGGTATTGCTCGTAGATCAACAGCAGATCGGGATCGTCTTCAGCGTGGTGGGGGATGAAAGTGACGCAGCCGGGCTCCCGCCTGGAATCGGCAGCCAGCAGGCGCGCCGCGTTGGCGACTTCTTCGCGGTCTTCGGGGTGGAACTTTAACCGAACAATAAAGCTGACCATGGGACTCCGATCGTGCTCTTGAACGAATCCTACTTTTGAATGCTTTCGAGCGCGGCGGCAAACTCCGGCAGCAACATGGTTTGTCCGCGGTCGGGCCCGGTGGAGACCATGCCGATGCGCGCCCCGCTTTCGCGCTCCTGGAAGCGGAGATAGTCCTGGGCAGCCTTGGGCAGCTTTTCGAAATCGGTGATTCCCTCAGTGGATTGCTGCCAGCCCTTGAGGGTGGTGTATTTGGGCTTGATGCGCTCCAGGCCCTGCACATCGGCGGGGATTTCGTCGGTGACTTTGCCGTCGATCTCGTAGCCGATGCAGACCGGGATCTCGGCCAGAGTGTCAAGGACATCGAGCTTGGTGATAACCAGCCACTCAGCGCTGTTGACCTGGTTGGAGTAGCGGAGCAGCGGAATATCGAGCCATCCGCAGCGACGGGGGCGGCCGGTGACAGCGCCGAACTCTTTGCCGCGGGCGCGCAGCTCTTCGCCAGAGGCGTCGTGAATCTCAGTGGGAAACGGCCCCTCGCCAACGCGTGTGACATAGGCCTTGGTGACGGAGATGACCGTGCCGATAGCGGTGGGACCGACGCCGGTTCCAGTGGCCGCGCCGCCGGCGGTGGCTGAGGAGGAGGTCACGAACGGATAGGTGCCGTGGTCGATGTCGAGCATGGTGCCCTGCGCGCCCTCAAACATCACGCTGCCGCCCTCGGCAATGATCTTGTGGAGCATGCGGCCGGTGTCGGCGGCGAATGGGCGCACCTGCTCGGCCGCGGCGGCGTATTCGTCGTACATTTTTGAGGGGTCGAGCGGATCGGTTCCGAACAAGGCGTGCGCAATGGCGTTCTTCTCAGCGCAGGCGGCCTCAATATGCGTCTTCAGCAGCTTGGTATTGAGCAGGTCGACGATGCGCAGGCCGCTGCGGGCCATCTTGTCCTCGTAGGCTGGGCCGATGCCGCGGCTGGTGGTGCCGATCTTCTGGCGGCCAGGCGCGCTTTCGGCAGCCAGCTCGATCATGCGGTGATAGGGGAGGATGACCTGGGCGCGGTTGGAGACGAACAGCTGGCTATCGACGCCTACGCCAAGCTCGCGGAGGCGCTTGACCTCCTGGAGGAAAGCGATCGGGTCAAGGACGATGCCGTTGCCGATGATGCCTTTGCAGCCTGGGCGGAGCACGCCGCAGGGGATGAGTTGCAGCACAAACTTTTGGCCGCCAATGATGACGGTGTGACCGGCGTTATGACCGCCGGCGTAGCGGGCAACGGCGGAGAACCGCTCGCTGAGAACGTCTACGATCTTACCTTTGCCTTCGTCTCCCCACTGGGCGCCCAGCACAACTGCCGTCTTAGCTCGCATTTGCTTCTCATCCTTTGAAATTGGTGATGCGGCCTGCTTTTTTGAGAAACACGACCGCCAACAACACACACAAAAAAGGCCGGCGCCCAGGGCGTCAGGCCAAAAATGCACGGCGCAGCCGACCCTGACCTGCACCATTTTCGATGATAAACCCTGAGGCGGGTTTGCCGGGGCAGGCGGGCGAACGATGCAGGGCCGACGCATATAAATGGACCAGTGTTGCTATATGCAAAGCGAGGTGAGG
>CAYZVG010000049.1:0-12584 GCA_964481595.1 uncultured Occallatibacter sp.
TGTCAGCGAAGTCGCACCTGCTGCTACCTCGGTTACACCGACCGTATAGTAGGTTCCCGCAGTGTAGGTGCCGGTGCCGGTAACGCCGTTGGTGCTGATAATGGCCTGCGTCATCGATTCCACGTTGCCAGTTGCCGGATCGATATACACGCCATAATTGCCCGCGTTGATGGTGGCCTCAAGGTCCGCAACCGTGTCAGTCTTATTCGGACCCACGCTGTTGCCGAGCGTAATCGACTTGCCATTGATCGTCATCGTTCCACCGGTGAACGTGAGCGTGCCGGTAGCACCGATAGTGCCATTCACACCGGGCGTGGCCGCGCCGTTGGCGGCGCCAGCCACTCCAGAACCAAGGCCTGAAATCTCAATGCCGGTATCGGCGCCTTTGCCGCCTGCGGAAGCAGCGGTCCCTGCCTGCGACGCCGTTGTAAACGTAGCGGTCAGACCCAGGCCTGCGCCGTTGATGGCGTTGATGAGCCCCTGCACTGTGTTGGGCTGGCTATACCCCGTGCCTACTGAAATCACCTGGGTCTGCGGGGTAAGAGCGCCTCCTGCCCCCGAGGTCATATACGTGACATCGATGCTGGTCACGCCGCCGGCGGCCAGTTGGTCGCTCACGCCGGCAAGTGTGCCGCCATTCGACAGATCGATGAACGAATTGTTTGAGCCGGTGCTGTACGACATGGCACCGTTTGTGTCGCCCACGCTCGACGACGTGACCGTTCGAATATGCAGTTCGTCGATCGAAGAGCCAGCCTTCGAGGAATCGCCGGTATAGATCGACACCGTGCTCCCGGCAAACACCTGCTCCTGGTTGTAGGTAGTGGTAGAACCGATGTTATTGATCTCGGCCATCAGCGATTGATACTCCTGATTGGCTGCGCTGTCCTGACTGGTGTTGAGCGTGCCGTTTGAAGCCTCGGTGGCCAGCGTAATGGCACGGTTCAACAGGCTTGTCACCTGCGACAGTGCGCCATCTGCCACCTGCAGCAGACCCACGCCTTCCGTGGCGTTGGTTGCCGACTGCGTGAGCGCGGCGGAGTTGGCGGCCAGCCCGTTCACCAGGGAAAGACCAGCGGCGTCATCGGCGCCGGAGTTGATCCGCGACCCAGAGGACAGCTGCTCCAGTACCGTCTGCAGGCTGCTGCTGGTGTTGTTCAGATTGTTCTCTGCGTAGATTGCTGAGAGGTTGTTCAATACACCGAGGGCCATGGAAGTGTGCTCCTTCTTGGATGCTCTGCCGATTGCCCGCCCCGAACCCCATTACCTGTTTCCGGGTCTCCGTCTTCGCTGGAGAGGCGTTTTTTGCATCCACCCGGTTCATCGGAACAGGGACGGATAACTTTAGTCATTTTTTTAAAAACCTATCGCGGCATTCTGTCGCAGGGCTGTTCAATGTGTCGCGCTTCAGGGCAAACCGTGTTCAGAATCGCGGCAATCGCTGTCTGGAAACAGGGCAGGCCGATGTATCGAAACCGGGCAGCAGGCGCGGCATTTCGAGCGCGAAACAGCCTGCGCGGCGCGGATTCGCGCACACAAAAATCGGCGGCAGGAGGATCGCTCTCTGCCGCCACCGGTCTTTTTGTCGACCGCACTTGCTCTTTGCCGAAGGTTGAAGTTAGAGCTGCCGGGAAAAGGGAACCGGGCTCATGGATTCATTGCCCGGTGCTTTCGCGGAGTTACAGCTATTGATCGTCGCCAGAGCCTTGCCCTGGGCCTGCGCCTGTTCCGGGAGCGCCCTGCGGCACTGGCGGAGCCTGCTGCTGCGTGCCTGGCTGCTGCGTGCCTGGCTGCTGCCCGCCGGTCTGCGGACCGCGCTGCTGATGCTGGGGACGCCCCATGCCGGGGCCTGCCATGCCGGGACGCTGCCCGTCGTGCGGCCACTGGTTAGGCGGCATCGGACCCGGGTTTTCGCGGAAGCTCTGCAACTGCTTCCATTGCTCGGTTGTCAGCTTGTCGCGGATCGCCAGCAAAAAGCGCGCATTCGCCCGTTCCAACTCGGCGCGCGCCCCCACCACCTTGTCAATCTGCGCCAGAGTTGCCGAGTCGTTAGGCGTATCGGCGCTCAACAGGGGCTGCATGGCAAGCTCCGCTTTGTCCAGATTGGCGCGCAAATCGATCAGTCTCTCCTTGTACGCCTGCAGAATAGCGTCCATCCCCTTGCGTTGATCGTCGCTCAGCTTGAGCCGTTCCGACATGCGGGGCAGGTTCCACCAACCCCGGTCGCCGCCCGCGGAACCGAATGCACGTTCCATCGGAGGCCGATTGCCCTCAAACCTCGGCCCAGGTCCCTGGCCTGCGCCAAAACCCTGCGCCCCAGCCGTCGCCGCAACCGCCGCAATCCCCGCTACCGCTAAAATCCACCGTCCCGCCGTACTTGCTTTCATCTCAGTCCTCCCCTTGTTTTCCGAACCGAGGGCATCTATGCCCTTCTGTTCTTTACCCTAAGTTGTGTTCACCGCCCCTATTGGGCTCCATCTTCATCCATCATTTGCGCCAGCGGCTCAAATGCGCTGGGAACCACGCGCGAAACGTCGCTGTCCACCTTCGCCAACTCGCTGCTTTCCTTGCGGGCGCGCTCCTCTGCGGCCATCTTCTGCTGTTTGGCCGCTTCGGCCGATGCCGCTATCCTGGCCAGCTCCTGCCGATGATGGTGCTCATACAAGCCGCCGGAGATGCTGCCCACCGCCAGCACACAGCCCAAAGCCCATCCGGCAGCTATGCGCCAACTGGTGGAGTGCACCCTGACCGGCTGGCGAGGCTGGCTGTACACTGCATCGCTCCAGGCGTGAACGCTCGACCGGAAATTCTTCAGCGCCTCTTCCAAAACTGCGTCCTGCCCGATCTCTTCTTGCTGTAATTTGCCCGATCTCTTCATGACTTACCTCTCAATTCTGCCCGCACTTTAAACAGCGCCCGCGATAGATGCGCCTTCACCGTACCCTCGCTTAATCCGGTAGCCTCCGCAATCTCGCTCAGTTCCCGATCTTCTGTGAAACGCAGCAAGAAGACCGTTCGCTGCCTCCCGCTCAACTTGGCTACAGCCTGCCACACCTGGCTGACCTGCTCGCGCGCCAGCAACTGCTGCTCCGCCGACCGCTCGCCGCTGGGCAGCCACTCGCTGGCCTCATCCAGGTCAACCGAGTTGGTGCGGGTCTGCCGCCAGAACTGCATGCGGCGGTTGCGCCAGTGGTCCTTCTCAAGGTTGATTGCGATACGCATCAGCCACGTCATTGCGCTCGAGTCGCCGCGGAACCGATTCCAGTTCCGGTACGCCTTCAGGAAACACTCCTGCGTCAGCGTCTCCGCCAAGTCCACGTCGCGCGTGGAAGCCAGCAGATACCGGAAGATCTGAGGCCGGTGCGTCTGCACCACCTCGACGAACTCCTGTGCGGCAGTCTCCATCGTTTGCCCGGCCAACTCGCTTGCCCCGGCTGGCGTCATCGGCTCCACTATTGTTCCGGCTGCCATCACTCAGGTAGACGCCCGCATTGTTCCGGGGTTTACAGAGCCGGCACGAATCTTGAGATTCGGTGCGGCCAGTATATCCAGCCTGCAGCGGTTTGAGGGACCGAATTCCGCGCGTTTTCACTCAAGTCGAGCCAGGCGCTCCGCACGGCGTCTCGCGCCGTTCATTGGCAGGGTGATGAGGCCGAGGTTGTGGCCATGAATGACAAAGAGCAACCGCAGATTCTTCACTCACCACCCCCGAACTGAAAAACGTTCGGGGCCCCGTTCGCTCGGAATGACAGTGTCTTTTATGGTGCGAACCGTCGAGACAGGAAACAAGAGAACGGCAGGTTTACCATGAAGGAAGGAGCCACTCCAATGCCTGCCGAAACTGAAATATTGCCTGCCGCACACGCTGGAACCATTACTCTGGGCGGCGATTTGACCGTCAACCGCATGGGCTTTGGCGCCATGCGCGTTACCGGCAAGGGAATCTGGGGACCGCCGGAAGACCACGCTGGTGCGCTGGCCCTTTTGCGCCGCGCCGTCGAGCTGGGCGTCAATCTGATGGACACTGCCGACTCCTATGGCCCCGGTGTATCAGAAGAGATGATTGCCGAGGCTCTCTACCCCTATCCAAAAGATTTGGTCATCGCCACCAAAGTGGGCTGGACACGCCATGGGCCCGGAGTGTGGGCGCACGACGCCACGCCTGCGCACATTGAGCAGGCCATCGAGGGCAGCCTGAAGCGCCTGCGCCTTGACCGCATCGATGTCTATCAGCTCCACGTGCCGGATCCCAACGTCTCGTTCGACGCGTCGATGGAGACACTGGCGCGGCTCCGGGAGCAGGGCAAAGTGCGCCATGTAGGGCTGTCGAACGTCACGCTCGAGCACATCAAGCGCGCGCAGAAGATTGTGCCCATCGTCTCGGTGCAGAACCGCTACAGCTTCAACGACCGCGAATGGGATTTCGTGCTGGACTACTGCGAGGCCGAAGGAATCGCGTTTCTGCCCTGGGGACCGATGGCGCAGGGACGGCAGGCCAACGATGTGGTGGAGAAGATTGCCGCCGCGCGCGGTGTCTCCACGGCGGTGGTATCGCTGGCATGGCTGCTGCGCCGCTCGCCGGTGGTCGTGCCCATTCCCGGCACCGCTTCTATCAATCACCTTGAAGAGAACACTGGCGCGGCCGCGTTCAAATTGACCGATTTAGAGTTCGCCGAGATGAATGCCGTAGCGCCAAAGCCTTACTGGCTGCGGTAACGCTGGCCTCGGATGATCCGCCGCCCGCTGCTAAACTGGTAGCGCAAAACGATTCAAAATCCTATTGCTCTTACGGAAAGAAAACCCATGCTGCTTGCTGCCCTTCGCGAACAAGTCCTCCGCGCCAACCAGGAGATTGCCCGCCGTGGCCTGGCTCCGCACACCTTCGGCAACGCCAGCGGCGTCGACCGCACCGGCCAGGAGCCTTTGGTCGTCATCAAGCCGAGCGGCGTGGATTACGCCACCATGACGCCCGCCGATCTGGTCATCACCGATCTGGACGGAAAGATTGTCGAGGGCAAGCTGCGCCCCTCCAGCGATCTCGACACACATACGCTGCTCTATCGCGAGTTTTCGCAGATTGGCGGCGTGGTTCACACGCACTCTGAGTTCGCAACATCGTGGGCGCAAGCCGTCCGGCAGATTCCCTGCCTGGGCACCACCCACGCCGACTACTTCCACGGGCCGGTTCCCGTCACTCGCCCGCTTACTGCGGAAGAAGTAGCCGAAGCCTATGTGCGCAACACCGGCGCAGTGATTGTGGAGCACTTCCGCAAGCACAATCTCGATCCGGTCGCTGTTCCCGGAGTCCTGGTGGCCGGCCACGCGCCGTTTACCTGGGGCAAAGACGCGGCAGACGCCGTGGAGCATGCCGACGTGCTCGAATACATTGCCCGCCTCGCCTTCCGCAGCACCCTGCTGGGCGCGCCGGAGAGCGGAATCCCAGCCTACGTTTCCGAACATCATTACCTTCGCAAACATGGTCCCAAGGCCACTTACGGCCAGGGTTGAGCCTTTCCATCGTGCTTGAAGGGCATACATCTTTGCCCTTCAAGCACAGAAATCCAAAGCAAATATCCGCAACAGTATCGCTGGCCCTTCTCTACCCTCGAACCGGAAACGAAGTTGGGGTTGTTGACCGAGCGTTTCAGGTCTTCCGTAACAGTCTTGTAACCTAAATCACATCAATCACCTACCAAAAACCATATATAGATCCCTTTCGACATACGATCCGGGCAGGTTTCTGCGGCCAAGTGAAGATTTCCCTCGAAGAAAGATTACGTTTTAGACAACAGGCAGTCGATATCTTGCGTATTCTCTTGCGATTGCCCAAGTCGCCCATTGGTAACCTGTGGGTATCTCCACCGTGGCATACAACGTGCTAGACCTATAGATAGGTACAGGGATACCTGAGATGGACAGAAGTCTCTTCAATCGCGTAGAGGCAACGCTGCTGGCTCTCGCCACCGTAGCTCTGTTCGTTTTGGCAGTCCTCAATTTGGTGCAGGAGCGCCAGTTTCCGCAGGTGGACGACGGCGTGTGGTGGCGCGAGGCAAGCGGCGGCCTGAGAGCCGAGCGCGTGCTGCCAGCCTCGCCCGGCCAAGTTGCCGGGATTCAAGCCAACGACCTGCTCACCGGCGTGGCCAGTTGCGCCGATTGCGACGAATCCGGGGTCTCGCGCCTTCCCGGCCTTGAGCGCGTTCTCTACAGCACTACCCCCTACGGCCAGATTTTCTACTACATCACGCGCGACGGCATCCCCCTGGATACGCCGGTCAAAGTCATCCCGGTGCCGCTCGACCGCAGTCTGGCCATGGGACTCCGGGTCATTGGGCTCATCTACCTGGTGATCGGCTTCTACGTTCTGTTCCGCCGTTGGGGAGCCCCGCGCGCCACGCACTTCTACTTGTTTTGCCTGGTTTCGTTCGCGTGGTACGCACTCAAATATACGGGCAAATTCGACGGCTTGGATTGGACTGTCTTCTGGGCCAACATCGTGGCTGAAGCTCTGCAGCCCGCCCTGTTTCTGCACTTCGCGCTCAGTTTCCCTGAGGAACGGTTCAAAAAGCTGGGCCGCCGCTGGCTGTTGCCGGTCATCTACGCGCCCGGCGCAGGTTTGCTGGGGTTATGGCTTTGGGCGGTTCAAACTCGCGAGGCCACAGGCCTGTTGCGGCATCGCCTCGATCAAGTAGGAACCGCGTACATTGCCGCTTACTACGTTCTGGCTTCGCTGCTTTTTCTGCGCAGCTACGCCCAGGCCGATACGCCGCTGCTTCGCCAGCAGCTCAAGTGGCTTTACCGCGGCACGTTCGGGGCGGTTTTGCCCTTCACGCTGTTTTATGCCGTGCCGTTCCTGTTTGACCTGAATCCACCGCGGCTGCTCACCAACCTTGCCGGCCTGTCGCTCGTGCTGCTGCCGCTCACCTTCAGCTGGGCCATCGTCCGCTACCGACTGATGGACACCGACCTGATCTTCAAGCGCAGCGTGGCGTACACGCTGGCTACCGGTCTGCTCATGGGCGGCTACTTCGGCGTTGTCGCCCTCATCTCGGTCATGGCGCACAATGCCATGCCGGAGAAGGTGCGCGAGTACGTCCTGTTGCTCGCTATCCCGGCCACGGCCGCCGTCTTTGACCCGCTCAAGCGGCGCATTCAGAGCTGGGTCGATCGCGCCTTCGACCGTCATCGCTACGACTACCGCAGAGCGCTGGTCGACTTCGGCCGCGGCCTGAGCTCCGAGACCGATCTGCAGGCGCTGCTGCATTCGATTGTGGACCAGTTGCCGCGCACCCTGCTGGTGGCGCGCGTGGCCGTCTTTCTTGGAGACGATGCCGGCCGGCTGCGCCTGACCGCATCGCACGGGCTGCCTGCGGAGATCGGCTCGCCTGGGCAGACTCTCGATCTTGGCTTTCTCGACTTCGACCAGGCCAGCGACCACACGCACATCTTTCTTGAGAATGCGCAAAAGGCACTCGACCTGCCCGAAGAGCAGCAGCGCACCGCCGCTCTGCTCGATCTGAACTACTATCTTCCCTGCCGCGTAGCCATCGGACAAATTGACGGCAAGCCGGCCACGAGCCGCACCATCGCCGTCATCGGCCTGGGGCGCACCATGGGCGGCGACTTTCTGTCGAGCGAAGACGTGGAACTGCTCGAGTCGCTGGCCAGCTACATCGGCATCGCTCTGCAGAACGCGAGCCTGTACGCGCGGCTTGAAGAAAAGATCGGCGAGTTCGAACGGCTGAAGGAGTTCAACGAAAATATCGTCGAATCCATCAACGTGGGCATTCTCGCTCTTGATCTTGACGACCGCATCGAGAGCTGGAACGCGCAGATGGAAGCCATGTATGCGCTGAGCCGGTCTGAGGTTCTGGGCCGCGAGCTGCGCACCGTTTTTCCCTCTGACCTGGTTGAGGCCATGGAGCAGTTTCGCAACGAGCAGGGCGTGCACCACCTCTACAAATTCCGCCTGACCACCAACGCCGGCGAACAGCGCACCGCCAACATCGCCGTCGCTCCGCTGCTCTCGCGCGATTTCGTCTCCGTGGGCCGCATCATTCTGGTCGACGATATTACCGAGCGCGTCACGCTTGAGTCGCAGCTGGCGCAGGCCGACAAGCTCAGCTCGATTGGCTTGCTTGCCGCCGGCGTTGCGCATGAAATCAACACGCCTCTGGCCGTAATCTCAAGCTATGCGCAGATGCTGTCGAAGCAGTTGCGCGGCGATGCGCGGCTCAGTCCAGTTCTCGACAAGATTACGCAGCAGAGCTTCCGCGCCGCGGAGATCGCCAACGGGCTGCTGAACTTTTCGCGCACCTCAACAACCGAGTTCCGCTCCACCAATCTCAACCAGGTGATCCGCGATACTTTGTCGCTGCTTGAGCATCAGCTCAAGACCGCGCAGATCGGCATCGAACTCGATCTGGCCGAAGATCTGCCCGCCATCAACGGCAATCCCGGTAAACTGCAGCAGGTCTTCCTGAACCTGCTGCTGAACGCGAAAGAAGCCATGCCCAACGGCGGCTCTCTGCGCGTGACCACGGCAGCCAACGGTCACGTTGAGGCGCGCATCACCGACTCCGGCAGCGGCATCGCTCCCGAGCACATGAAGCGCATCTACGATCCTTTCTTTACCACGAAAACCCAACCCAAACCGGGCGACCGGCGCGGCACCGGGCTGGGTCTTTCCGTTTCTTACGGAATCATTCAGGAACACGCCGGCAAAATTCATGTGGAGAGCGCAATCGGCGCCGGCACCACGTTCCAGCTCGAGTTTCCGCTTTTAAGGAATTCAGTACATGTTTGAGGTTGATATACCGTTGAACGAGTCCGTCATTTCCCCAGCCGCGACCGACGCCAGCATGCCGGCCAGCATCCTGGTAATCGACGACGAGGCTTCAATCCGCGAATCGCTTGAAGTGCTGCTCTCGCTCGAGGGTTACACCATCACCATGGCCACCGATGGCGAAGAGGGCCTGCGGATGGTCGATACCGACAGCTTCGATCTCGTCCTGCTTGACCTGGCGCTGCCGGGGCAAAGCGGCCTTGAGATTTTGCCGCAGATCAAAGAGCGCCAGCCCGAGCTTCCGGTCATCATGATTACCGCTTACGGCACCGTCGACAACGTGGTCGAGGCGGTGCGCGCCGGCGCTGAAAACTTTGTCCAAAAGCCGTGGGATAACGAGAAACTGCTGGCCGACATTCGCTCCGCGATTGCGCGCCATCGTGTGGAAGAAGAAAATCTTCAGCTCAAGCGCACGCTGAAGCAGCGCTACAACTTCGCGAACATCGTGGGCAAGAGCGACGCCATGCTGAAGGTCTTCGACTTGGTGGCGCAGGTTGCGCCCAGCCGGTCGACAGTTCTTATTCAGGGCGAGAGCGGCACCGGCAAGGAACTGATCGCCAAAGCCATTCACGCCAACTCACCGCGCCGCGACAAGCCGTTTGTGCCCATCAACACCGGCGCAATGCCGCCTGAGTTGCTTGAGTCCACGCTCTTCGGCCATGTGAAGGGCGCATTTACTTCGGCCATCTCGTCAAAGAAGGGCCTGTTTGAAGTGGCCCACGGCGGCACTCTGTTTCTTGATGAAATCGCCACCATGGGCATGGACATTCAAGCCAAGATTCTGCGCGTTCTGCAGGACCGGCGCTTCATGCACCTGGGCGGCGTGCAGGAGATTCAGGTGGACGTGCGCATCCTCGCCGCCACCAACGTCGACCTGCAAAAGGAAGTGCGCGAGGGCCGCTTCCGCGAGGATCTCTTCTACCGGCTCAATGTCATCGCCGTCGATCTACCGCCGTTGCGCGGCCGCCGCGAAGACATTCCACTGCTCGCCAATCACTTTCTCGAGTACTACGCCAACGAGAACGGCATGGCGCCACGCAAGCTATCGAACGACGCACTGCACGCGCTCATCGACTATGACTGGCCGGGCAATGTGCGCGAGCTTGAGAACTCCATCGAGCGCGGCGTCGTGCTCTCCTCCGGTCCCATCATCGGCTCCGATCTGTTGCCCGGCCACATCACCGGCCGCAGCTTTCAGGATGCGCTGCTCGAGCACAATCCCAACGCCTCGCTCTTCGACATTATCGAAGTCATCGAGCGCCGCATCATCGTGGAAAAGCTGGAGCGCTGTAACTGGAACCAGACCGAAGCGGCCGAGCAGTTTCACATCCCTCTCTCCACACTGAACCAGAAGATCAAGCGCCTCAACATCGAGATCCGCAAGAAGGGCCGCGAGTAAGAGACCGATCTTAACTGTGTGCCCGATCCTGTCGGCTCTCCTTGCCGCCAGGGTGGAATACCGCAGTCCCCAACAACCTGGGCCTTTAACTGAGAACTGAAAGCTGAGAGCTGGCAGCTCGCGCCCAGCGCTCCAGAAAATCTCTCAACTCCTGCGGCGGCTTCAGCCAGATATCCGCTTCCGTCTCTCGCTGCTTGCGCCGAACCAGCGCACTCAGATGCGCCCCCGCTGCGCCGTTCACCGCGCGAAACGCTGCTTCATCGGTCAGGTCGTCGCCGAGATACGCCACCGGACAAACCGCATCTTTCATCTCGTTCCGAATCGCCTCAACCGCTCCACCCTTGTTGCGGCCCACGCGCAACTCAATGCCGCCATCGAACTCCAGCAGCGCCAGGCCCGGCAAGTGCGCCACCGGCTCAAAAAGATCGAGAGCCCGCCGCTCGATTTGCCGCGCCTTTTTGGCCGACACGCCCCGCCAGTGCATTACAACCGCATTGGGCTTGTCTTCAAAGAGCCCTCCCATGCTGTCATGCTTGAGCATCTGCCGCAGTTCATCGAGCTTGGACCGGGTCGGCTCCGGCGCCTGCTCCAGTTCGCGCTTGCCGTCGGCATACAGCCGCTCGGCCCCGTGCAGACCCCACACCTCAAGCGGCGGATCGAGCCCGAGCATGGGCGCAATCTCCGCCGCAGGCCGTCCGGTAACGATAGCCATTCTCGTTTCAACTGCCGGCGCGCGCAGCTTTTGAATGCGATCGAGCAGCGTGCGCACCCCCACCCAGGGACGCGCAGTAAAGCGGTCTACACGGAATGGCGCAAGTGTGCCGTCGTAGTCCAGGAGCAGCAGTGCGCGGCGTGCGCTTGTGAATCCGCTAAAAAACGTATCGATCTTCTCCGCTGTCTCTCCAATCGCCAAGGGCACACTCGCTTTCGCCGGCTGTTGCTTCGCTTACTCTCTACCAGTTTCTCATTCACCGTGCCGCAGACGGGGATCACCATCGAGCGCCATGGAACGTTGAATCCAGCCGCGCCAGTCAAGCGTCCAATAAGGCCATGCGGTATCCTGTCGAAGAGAGAAGTAATCAGCCCTCGTCCCATAAAGTGCTCACACTATGGCGATAATCCCGTTCGACCGCACCGCCAGGCAAATCGTGCTCATAGTCCAGGACTATTCTCTGTTCGCATGGCGTTGTTTTTTGAACTTGTTTCACCCGCCCATCTACTTCGTCGACTTTCTTCTTCAAGCCGACATTATTGGCGTGGGTTCCATCCCCATTGTGCTGCTTTCAGGCTTTTTTACCGGCGGCGTGCTGGCTCTGCAATCGGCGTCCACGCTCGCCGCTTTTGGCGCAACCGCCATTACCGGCCGCTTTGTGGCGCTCACCATGTTCCGCGAGCTTGGCCCGGTGCTCACCGGAGTCATGGTCTCGGGACGCAACGCTTCTTCCATGGCCAGCGAACTGGGATCGATGGTGGTGACCGAACAGATTGATGCCATGCGCGCACTCGGCGTGGACCCGCTGCGCAAACTGGTTACGCCGCGCATCGGCGCGTGCATCACGATGCTGTTTTTTCTCACCATCGTGGCAGACGCCTTCGGCATTCTCGGCGGCGCTTGCGTCACCGTCTTTCTCAACCATCAGAACGGTCCGCAGTATCTCTCGCAGGCATGGGAGTCGCTGCGCTATCCCGATATAGTCCAGGGTCTGGTAAAGCCGCTGTTCTCCGGCTACATCATCGCTTCCATCGGCTGCTTCTACGGGTTGAGAACCACGGGCGGAACACAGGGTGTGGGCCAGGCCACAATTCAGGCTGTGGTGTGGTCCTCGGTGTTCATCATCGTCGCCGACTTCTTTGTGACTCGTGTGCTGCTGGCCATTTTTAGCTGAGATGAATGCGAATCCCCAATCCGCAACAGCGGGCGCTCAAAGCGCGCCCGGCGCGCAGGCCTCCTCCAGTGCCTCGCCGGTGCTTGACTTTCGCGGAGTCTCCATCGCCTTGAACGGAATGCCGGTGCTTGACGATGTGAGCTTTTCTGTTGCGCCGGGCGAGACGCGCATACTGCTGGGCCCGGCGGGTGTGGGCAAGAGTGTGCTGCTCAAGCTGTGCAACGGGCTGCTGCGTCCGGATAGCGGCGGAATTCAAGTCCTCGGCCAGCAGATCGCCACTATGCCTGAAGAGCGGCTCTTTCCCCTGCGCAGACGCATCGGCATGGTGTTTCAAGAGGGCGCTCTGTTTGACTCGCTCACCGTGCGCGACAATGTGGCCTTTCAGCTCATCCAGGAACAAGTGCCAGACGATGAAATTGACGCGCGCGTTCGCGAGGCGCTCAGCTTTGTGGGACTG
>CAYZVG010000050.1:0-12504 GCA_964481595.1 uncultured Occallatibacter sp.
TTGTGGCCGGGTTGGGCGTGGTTGGATGGCTCGTGTCCGTGGTGGCGCGCGCTGAAAAAGTGATGGAGGGCGCGGCTTAGCTATGAACGATCTGGCTGGTTCAACACACATCGTGGAAGAGAGCGGCGAACGGAATACGCGCCGTGCGTTTTTGGCGGCCGCCGGCGCGGCGGGGCTTTGCTACGCAGCCGCGCTTGCCTATCCCATCTATCGCTACCTGGCTTCGCCAGAGGAGATGGCGCTGAGCGCAACCGCCGTGACCGAAGTGACGCTCAAGGACGCGCAGAAGCTGCCCGCCGGTTCGGTGCTGATGTTCAAGTTCGGCACGCGTCCGGCGATGTTGATTCATCACCTCGACGGACGGTGGGTCTCAATGACCGCGGTCTGCACGCATCTAGGATGCACGGTGCAGTATGAGCCGCAGGCCGACCGCATTCATTGCGCATGCCACGGCGGCGTTTACAACGCGTACACCGGCGCCAACGTGAGCGGGCCGCCGCCCAAGCCGCTAACGGCGTACAAGGTTGCCGTGAACGCGGCGGACGTGGAAGTATCCCGTGCTTAAACTGCTGGCCGCGATCGCAGACGCGGCAGGTGGGTGAACTTTCTGAATCGCCCTGCCGCCAGAGTTGCCGCGGCCGGGACAGAAAAACGCGGAAACGAATTTAAAGGACCAAGGCATGACGGCAAAAACTTCGAAACTTTACGACTGGGTTGATGAGCGGCTGGGCCTTACGGAACTAGCCGCCTTCGCACGCCACAAGACCGTTCCCGTACACTCCCAGTCTTTCTGGTATTACTGGGGCGGAATCTCGCTGTTTCTCTTCATGGTCCAGTGCTTTACCGGCGTTTTGCTGCTCGTCTATTACCGGCCGGGCGCTGACGCGTACGAGTCAGTCCGCCAGATCACGTTTGTGATGCACTTCGGCTGGCTCATCCGCTCGGCGCACTCCTGGTCGGCGAACCTGATGATCTTCTCGATCCTGGTGCACATGTTCTCGGTCTATTTCATGAAGGCCTATCGCAAGCCGCGAGAGTTTGGCTGGCTCAGCGGCATGGCTCTGCTGGGGTTGGCGTCGGTCTTTGGATTCTCAGGCTACCTGCTGCCGATGGACGAGCTCAGCTACTTCGCCACCAAGGTGGGCCTTGAGATTCCGGTCGCGATTCCCTGGATCGGCTCTGCCATTGCCAACATGCTGCGCGGCGGCCCGGAAGTAAGCGAATTTACCGTGCAGCGCTTCTTCGCACTCCACGTGGTGGTGCTACCGGCCGTGTTTGTGCCGCTGCTCGGGTTCCACCTGTGGCTGGTGCAGCGCCATGGCAACGCCTCCCCGCCCAGCGAGGAAGCAAAGCCGGCCAGCGAACGCAAGAGTATGCCTTTCATGCCCAACTTCCTGCGCAAGGATCTGGCCATGTGGCTCATCTCGCTCAACGTGCTTGCGCTGCTGGCTTCAGTGTTTCCCTGGTCGCTGGGCAAGCAATACGATTCTCTCGCGCCCGCGCCGGCCGGCATTCATCCCGAGTGGTATTTCATGAGCCCGTTCGAGATGCTCAAGCTGCTGGGCACCGTGCTGCCGGGCGAAAGCGGCGAGATTGTTGGAATTCTGCTGTTCACTCTGGGCATTGTGCTGTGGATTCTCATTCCGTTCTACGACACGCGCAAAGAGAGCGGACAGCGCGCCCGCGCCGCACACTATTTTGGTCTGCTGGCAATCGTTGCATTGCTGTCAACCACAGTCATCGGTTATTGGACGATTCAATAAAAGCAGCTATTAGCTTCTAGCCTCTAGCTTCTAGCTCATTGTGTTGTGGGATTCGGAATCTGACGTAGCTTTGCAAGGGCACGACTTCAGTCGTGCCGCATTGGCAGCAAGAATCAAGTGGGCTTTACAGGTTGAGGAAAAATTCATCTTGGCCACCACGTTCAGCAGTTTTGTAACAAGGGCACGGCTTTAGCCGGGCCGCCAAGGATGGAAAAGAAAAAGTTGGGGCTTTAGCCCCTGAGGGAATTTTGGTTTGCAGCATGACTTATAGCTCAGAATTCGTTTTCCGGACATTGGCTTGTCCGCCAGACAAAGACGAAGACAGCAAAGACTGATGCAATGAGAAGCGAGAGAGAAACACTATGAACTATCCATTCTGGGACATCCCGTATCTCGGCTCCGGCTGGGTCATCGGAATTATCGCCATCTTTCATGTCATGATTTCGCAGTTCGCTGTCGGCGGCGGTCTTTACTTGCCCATGGCCGAGCGAAAAGCCATGCGCATGAGCGATCCCGTGCTGCGCGCCGCATGGCTCAAGCAGCTGGCTGCTCACTCAAAGTTTTTCCTCATCGTGACTGGAGTCTTCGGCACGGTGTCGGGAGTGGGTATCTGGTTCGCCATCGGGCTCACTCAGCCTGAAGCCACCAGCACGCTGATTCACAACTTCGTCTTCGGCTGGGCCATGGAGTGGGTCTTCTTCCTCGTGGAGCTTGCCACCGTTGCGGTTTACTACTACACATGGGACCGCATCGACCCCAAACTGCACCTCAAAGTGGGTTGGGTCTATGCCGGCGCATCGGCCGCAACGCTCATCATCATCAACGGCATTCTGGCCTTCATGCTTACGCCGGGCGACACATGGATCTCCGTTGCCGGCACCGGCAACGAAGCCAGCAAGTTCTGGAACGCGTTCTTTAATCCCACCTACTGGCCCAGCCTGTTTCTGCGCGTCTGCGTCTGCTGCTCGCTGGCGGCTGTCTGGGCGCTCATTACCTCAAGCCAGATCGACGGCGACAAGCAACCGGAGCTCAAGACCTCGCTGGTGCAGTGGAACGTCAAGTGGCTGGTGCCCTCGTTTGTCGCCATCCCTTTCCTGATGATCTGGTATTACATGATGGTTCCCTCGTCGCAGCAGGCGCTGCTTTCGCTGGGCATCGACACCATCAACGCAGGCACCTTCAGCGCGGTCACGCGCATGGCGCTGGTGATTATCACCACCTCGGCCACCATCATCGGTGTGGCCTACTTCCTGGCCTATCGCAATCCCCGCGAGTTCAACCTGTCTCATGCGCTGGCGGTACTGCTGCTCGCGCTCATGGCCACAGGAGCAGGCGAATACTCGCGCGAGATGCTGCGCAAGCCGTACGTTATTGGCCGCTGGATGTACTCGAACGGCGTCCGCGTTCCGTATGTGAACCGCATCAACCATGAAGGCTACCTGGCTCACTCCAACTGGGTGTGGAACGGATCGGCTTCGAGCTACTCGCGCGGCGAGGCCATCTTCCGCGGCGAATGCAGCTCCTGCCATACGATGGACGGCTACCGCCCCATGCGCCAGTTAATGGCCGGACGCGACCGCGCCAACATCGAAAGCTTCGTCACCATGCTGCACGACTACAAGCCCGACATGACCTACCGCCGCTTTATGCCGCCCATGGCCGGTACCGAGCAGGACATCGACGACCTAACCGACTATCTGAACGCAAAGGTGAATCCACCGGCTGCAAGCACACAAACCAACGTTCAGACAGCGCAAAAATAAAGATTGCACCTTTTCCCAGAACTGCAGAAGGCCCGCCTCGCGCGGGCCTTCGTGTTTTCCGTGGGCTACAACTGCAATCTACTCCTGCTTGATCTCAGTGGCGTGGTCGTTCACATACGTCACGCTCCAGTGCTTGCCGGCCTGGTCGAAGTTGACGGTGCGATTGCCCTGCTCCTCGCTGCTCGCCTGCATCTTTTGCCCAATAGCCATGCGCGTTTCGAGCTCGCTCATGCCCGTCTTCACCTGATGCGCGTCGATGGCCGCCCACACATCCTTGGGCCAGCGATCGTAGATGCCGTGCGGGTCGTCGTAGAAGAACAGAATGTCACAGTAGTAGCTTTCGTCCGAACCCTCGATTGAGCCGAGGGCCACTGCGTAGAGGTTCGGACCATCGGGCAGCGCAAAGATCGCAAACGCCTGCTGGTTGCCGTGCGAGATTCCGTCGTCCACCGCTGCCGGCACGGCCGACTTGATCACCTTCTTGATCTCAAGCTGCTGCGCGGCAGGAACCACGCCCGCCGGATGCGCAAACACGATGCGCCCGCCCGCATAGGGAAAGTAAGCCATGGTGTAGCCGTTCTTCATCCACACGGTCGTGTTCACCAGCTTGTGCAAGTCCTCAAAGTAGTGCGGCGAAAGCGTGCGCATCACCACGTAGTCATCCATGTTGGTGCTTTCAGTGTCCTGATCGCGGTTCACCACGCCCGGATTCTGGCGCTGCTTCCACACAAAGAACAGGTAAATGCCGCCGATAGCAAGCGTAATCAGAGTGATGAGCGCAATCTTCTGCCAAGTCTTCAAACGATCCTCCAATGCCAAGTTTACGTCTGCGTGGGCACGCCAGAATTCGATGAATAGCCACCACTTCCGACCGGCACTATTCTACACATCTGGGATTGGGAACGCGGAAAACGCCGGGGCCTGCTACTCGCGCTCCTCGCGGACCGTGGCGCGCAGCTCCTCGGCGGTGAGCTCGTTGGCGCGGCGCAGGCTGGGGAAGGCCGCCGACCAGATACCCGCAATGGCGATGGCGCCAATGCCTCCATACACCGTGGCTCGCACTGCGCCCCACCATTGCGCGGTAAGTCCGCTCTCAAACTCTCCCAGTTCGTTTGACGCGCCGATGAACAGCGAGTTGACCGCGCTCACCCGGCCGCGCATCTCTGGCGGCGTGGCCAACTGCAACAGCGAACCGCGGATAATTACGCTGACCGAGTCTGCCGCTCCGGCAACAAACAGGGCGGCCAGCGAGAGCCCCAGGCTGCGCGAGTAGCCAAAGACGATGGTAGCTGCGCCAAACACCGCTACGCACACAAACAACCGCAAACCCGCGCGGCGGCGGAATGGAAACCGCGCCAGCAGCAGCGACATGACCACAGCGCCCGCGCCGGGAGCGGCGCGCAGCAGGCCCAGTCCGCGTGGGCCGGTATGCAGAATGTCGTTTGCGAAGATGGGAGTGAGAGCGACCGCTCCGCCCAGCAGCACGGCAAATAAATCCATCGAGCTGGCCCCCAACAAGAGCGGCGAACGGCCCATGTACTGAAAGCCTGCCAATACCACTTTGAGCGACAAAGCCCGATGCTCCATGCGCCCGGTGCGCGTGTGCATGCTGGCGATGAGCAGCAGCGCCCACACCAGCGTGGCCAGCGTAAACAGATAGACGAGACCCGCGCCTTGCAGCCTGCCGCCGAGCGCAAAACGCGCAACAGGCAAGGTAAACAGCACGCCGCCCAACGCCGGGCCGATGATGGTGGCGAACTGAAATGTCGTCGTGCCCCAGGTAACGGCGTTTACAAAATGCTGCTCGGGAACAAGCTGCGGAATGAGCGCCGAGTTGGCCGGCCCTGAAAATGTTCGCGCCGAGCCGATGAAGAACAGCACCAGATAGATGGGATAAACGTGCTGCAGGCCCGCGCGGGCGATCATGAGCAGCACCAAGGTGCACACAGCCTGAATCACATAGCAAACCAGAATGATGCGGCGACGATCAAAGCGATCGGCCACGTGGCCGGCAGGCAGCAAAAACAGCAGGCCGGGCAGAAACTGCGCCAGTCCTGTGTAGCCCAGATCGATGGCCCGATGCGTAATTGCATAAACCTGCCAGGCCACGGCGACCGACTGCGCCGCGTATCCAAGCACGGCCACGACGCGTGCAAGTTGAAAGCGCCTGAAGTCGCTGTAGGCGAACGCCTCCATGCCTCGCCTCGGCTGCTTTTGGGGAAGTTCCTGCATGTCTTTAGGCTATAACGGCGTGACAGCGGACGCATCGCGGCGCGCCGCAAGGAGCTATCCTTAAGATTGGATCGAACTTCACAATCTGGCCAATCGGGCAACCCGCAACCGGGTGTGCTGGCAGCGGCCGCCGTTACGCTGTGCGGCGTATGCGCCTTTCTTGAGCTTTACTGCACGCAGCCGCTGCTGCCGCTTTTGGCGCGGCTGTTTCATGCATCCAAAACAGGCGTCGGCATGACCGTTTCGGCAGCCACGCTCGGTGTGGCCGTGTCTGCGCCCGTGTTTGGCGCGCTCGCCGAACGCCTGCCACGCAAGCGCGTCATTCTGATTTCGCTCCTCGGCGTCAGCGTGCCAACGCTGCTTGCCGCAACCTCTCAAACACTCGGCCAGCTCATCTTCTGGCGTTTTCTGCAGGGAGTCACCGTTCCCGGCATTATCGCTGTGGTCATCACTTACATCGGCGAAGAGTGGCCGCCAGAGAAGGTCGCGCTCATCATGAGCTTCTATGTGAGCGGCACGGCGCTGGGCGGCTTTATCGGGCGGGTTTCCAGCGGCATCCTCGCGGACCGGTACAGTTGGCGCATCAGCTTTCTTGCGCTCGGCCTGGCGTCGTTTGCCGGCGCAGCGGCGGTGGCCGCATGGCTGCCCAAAGGCCAACGCCGCGTTGCTCCTCCTGCGAACAAAGAGTCAGAGATAGGCTTTGTTTATCAGGTGCAGGAACTGTTTCGCAATCGCCGCCTAGTTGCCACCTTCGCTGTCGGTTTTAACGTGCTGTTCTCGCTCGTCGGCGTCTTCACGTGGATCACATTCCACTTGAGCGCCGCTCCGTTTTCGCTCTCCACTACGGCGCTGAGCTCGCTGTTCTTCGTGTATCTCATCGGGCTGGTGGTTACGCCGGCAGCCGGCTATTTGATTACGCGCGTCGGCCTTCGCGCTGGAATCTCCGGTGCCATTCTCTGCTCCATGGCCGGCGTGCTGCTTACTCTGGTCATGTCGCTGCCATGGGTAATCGTCGGGCTGGCGCTGCTGTCTTCGGGAGTCTTTGTCGCCCAAACCGCATCCAGCAGTCATCTGCGCGTAGCCGCGCCGGCGGGAGCGCGCGTAACCGCCGCCGGGCTCTACATCACCTGCTATTACATGGGCGGCGCGGCCGCGGGAATCTTGCCGGGAGCCTTTTGGGCGCTTGGCGGATGGCCGGCGTGCGTGGGTTTTATTGTGGCCATGCAGGCTTTAGGTCTAGGAATTGCTCTCATCGGCTGGCGAAACCCCGCCGCACCCGCTGCCGCGCAACTTGCGAATCGATGAACCCTGACGCCGGGCATCCGAATCTAAGAAAAAGCTGGCATTGCAGCAGGCAAGCCTGAAACCGAAAGGCACCGGGACAAGCACTCCCTAGCGCCGCTGTCTCCCAAGCCGGCCAACGATCGAAATCGAAGCACAGGAGAAGACTGTTGCCAGAGTTGCAGACCGCATCGCCGGCCACGGCCAAGACCGCTCAAAACCCGAATGTCGCGGACCAATCGGCGTGGAAGCCGAGAGTGAATCCGTGGCTGATTGCCATGACGGTGGCTTTGGCTGCGTTCATGGAAGTGCTCGACACATCCATCGCCAACGTCGCGCTTCCGCATATCGCCGGAACCCTGGGCGCCAGCACCGATGAGGGCACCTGGGTGCTGACCAGCTACCTGGTGGCCAACGCCATCGTGCTGCCGCTGGGCGGTTGGGCCTCAAGTCTCATGGGACGGCGCAACTTTTTTGTTCTCTGTATCGTTGTTTTTACCGTGTCCAGCTTTTTGTGCGGCGCTGCGCCCAGCCTGCCCATGCTGCTGGTCTTCCGCGTTATCCAGGGCTTCGGCGGCGGCGGCATGCAGCCCATGGCTCAGGCCATCATGGCCGACTCGTTTGAGCCGCAAAAGCGCGGACAGGCGTTCTCGATTTATGGATTGGTGACCGTATTGGCGCCCTCCATCGGCCCCACTCTGGGCGGCTGGATTACCGACAACTTCTCCTGGCGGTGGATTTTCTTCATCAACATTCCGGTGGGCATTCTGGCCTTCATTCTGGTCACGCGGCTGGTAGACGATCCACCGTGGATCAAGCCCGACCGCTCACGTCTGCGGCACATGGATTACCTTGGCCTCGGGCTTCTCACCGTCTCCATGGGCGGCTTGCAGATCATGCTCGACAAGGGCGAGGAAAACGATTGGTTCTCCTCCGGCTTCATTCGGTTCTTTGCATTCCTCTTCGTGGCCGGAATTATCGGGCTGGTTGCGTGGGAGTGGAACCAGAAAAATCCCTTAATGAATCTCAAGCTTTTCCGCTACAAGAACTTCGCCATCTGCTGCTTCCTGATGGCATTGGTGGGCGGCGTGCTGAACGCAAACACCGTGCTGCAGCCGCAGTTCATGCAGCAACTGCTGGGCTGGACAGCCACCAACGCCGGCATGGCGCTGACCGCTGGCGGTATGGCGCTGCTGGTGGTAATGCCGCTGGCCGGCATAGCCACAGGCAAGTTCTCAGCGCGTACGCTCACAGTCATCGGCTTCAGCATGTTTGTCATCACATTCCGTTACGCCGCCATGGTCACCACTCTCGACATGTCCTTCCCCGCGGCTTCGTGGCTGCGCGTGGTTCAAATGCTTCCCTTGCCCTTCTGTTTTATCTCCATTACCACGGCGGCCTATGTAGGCCTGCCGCGCGAGCAAAGCAACCAGGTGTCGGGGCTCATCAACTTTGCGCGAAATATTGGCGGCAGCATATTGATCGCGGTAACCAATGCGCAGGTCACCAATCGGTCTGAGTGGCACCAGCAGCATCTTCAGACCAGTATGCAGGCGGGTTCCATCGCTTTTCAGCAGCAATCCCAAGCCCTGTCGGGCTTTTTCGGGAACCACTTTGGTAGCTCCAACGGCATGGCCATGGCTCTGGGCAATATCTACTCCCAGCTCAACCGGCAGGCATTGGCACAGGGCTATCAAGATGTCTACATGGAGCTTTCGTGGATGTCATTGATCTTGATCGGACTCGCATTCCTGCTGAACAAGAATAGGCCGGGCGCCGGATCAAGCTCTACCGCCATTCACTAGGGCGCAACGAGACCCGCCGATCGCTCGCCCTCCGCCGGTCGGCTAGTCTCACTGCCTGCTAAAGAACAGACGCCTGTTTGGCTTCGGTGATTTTCCGTACAATTCCCGCTTTGACCCGCCGGTGTACACAACTCCGTTACCGCAATTAAATGGTGTGATGCACGAGGCTGTTCACTGCAATCGATTAGGCCTATAATTCCCGCCAGAATTCCGATCAACGTAACAAGATGCCTTTATTCGACATCTGTTTAAAGGAGAACGATTATGTTGAAACCATTTCTGCTGCTTTCCGCCGCGGCCTTGCTCGCACTTGCTGCTGCTCCGACCCAAGGCTCCAGACCGCAAGACACCGGAACCGCGCCCGAAGATACACCAGCGGCAAAATCTACAAATCCAGTAACGCCCACTCCGGAATCCCAGGCAAGAGCAAAAAGCATTTACAAAATCGACTGCGCACTGTGCCACGCCGAGAATGGCGACGGCAAAACAGACATCGCCAAAAGCCTGGGCGTGCCGATGCCGAACTTCACAGAGCCGAAGTCGCTGGCCGGGAAAATGGATGGCGATCTGTTCGCGGCCATTCGCAACGGCAAAGAGAAGATGCCGCCTGAAGCAGCCGGACGCGCAAGCAACAGCACGGTGTGGAATCTGGTTATCTATATTCGAAACATGTCGAAGGGACAGGCAGCCGAACCAGCCCAGTAAGTCGTAGCTAAGACATTTTCGGATTTGTCGTCAAGAAGGCAGAAACTTTGAGCGGCTCTACCTCTCTGCAGGAAAGGCCGCTCAGAAAGATCCGCCAACATCGAACGAATCGGGTGCTGCCCATATCCGCAAGCTATCACTGCGCCAGCATCACCTTGAGTTGCTTTTCGATCACCTTTAAATCCGTCTCCCCTTGAAACCGCGCGCGCACTGTTCCTCGCTTGTCGATCAAATACGTCAAGGGCAATCCGAGAACGCCGCCGTAGCGCTCTCCCAGCGTCGCATCGCCCATGGCGACGGGATAGTTCACTTTCATCCTCGCAATCAGATTGCGCACCGGCGCTGCGTCGTCGTCCATCGAGATTCCCACAACTTGGAGGCCCGGCCCATAACGCCGTTGCCAATCGGCAAACACCGGCATCTCAAGTTGGCAAGGCGCGCACCACGTGGCCCAGAAATTGAGCAGCACTACCTTTCCCCGCAGGCCTCTGAGATCGAGTTCAGAGCCGGCGAGATCTTTACGTGCAATCTCCGGTGCTGGCTTGTCGATGAGGGATTTCGCAATGTGCATACTGGCGGCGAAGGCCGCCGCCGGCAGGCAGCCCGCAATCAGCAATACCATAACCCGGATTCTGCGGCCCCGAAGTTGGCGTTGCACTCGCAGCGTGAAAGCGCTCGACGCAGCCGCCGAGTCTATCGCATCTTGAGAACGAGTGAAGACTGAAAGCACGCGCTCAAGCCGGTTCATCTTTGAGGATATGCTGTCTCTTGCCTCTCGAAGAAGTCGCTGCCCATTCCTAAAATGCTGCAGAAAGCCACTACCTGCTCCGTTCAACCGGATACCCCTTCGCCGCCCAGTCGGTCCCGAAGTTCTCGGCCATATAGAGGACCTTCACGCGGGTAAATCGCAAGCTATGCAACAGATTGAACGCCGGCGCAATGTTCGGGCAGCGGCCCCACGGGCAGCAGCCGCAATAGAGAACGATGAAAGTATTGCGCGGCAGCGGCGCAACCCTGCTCTTGAGCTGATCGAGTCCGGCATCCTGAGAGCCCGGCCCAGCATACTCGGCCCCCGGAATGTGCGCCTGCTCGAACAACATGCGCGAACCAACTTGCAACACCAGGGGCTTGGCGCCACCCCCGTGCAGGAGACGGTTCAACTCCTCCGGCTGCATCAACTGATCGTGAGGTATTGTGAACGCACTGGTGTCTGCAGGTGCGCCAAACTGACCATTCGCGCGAATCGTTACGGTTGCAAAACAGAGCGCGGCAAGAATTGCAAATATTCCGACCCTCCGCGAAAATCCCATGATCATTGGAAGAACTCCTCCACGGGTAGTTTACGCCGTGGTGAGCGAACCTCTGCCGGGAGGGATTAGAGCGTCATTCTGGATGCCTGCAAAAACGAAAACGCCAGAGACCGGAGTCTCTGGCATCTTCGATAGGGTGGACCTGAGGGAAAACTGGATCGATCATCTACCCGTTCAGGCCCTGTGCAGCTCCCAAGTTACCCTGGTTGTGCGCACAGAACCCGTTCCCGCGATGCCGTCTCGGGTTGCCCCGACTCGCGCATCCTTTGGCGCCGCTGGCGCTGCAGTTTGCGGGTCACCCCGCTGCTGCGCTCTTCCTGGCAGCTCCTCTCGATGGGGATTGCAGGTTTCCCCGCATTCCTCACCTTCGGGATGTACCGGCGGCGGGCCTTCGAGTTGCCCCGAATCTCCCGTCCTTCGGCGTCTCCGTTGCTTGAGTTCTCGGTTGCCCTCGAACTCTGCTCTCCGGGGTACGCCTCCCGATGAGGCTGCGAGTTTCCCCGCACGCTTCATCCTCCGGTTTGGCCTCGGGATTGAGTTTCCGGGTTGCCCCGGTGCCCCTCTCCTTTGGCGCCGGCTGATGGATACCGAGTTGCCTCGGTGCTCGCACCTTCCGGCTTCGCCGCCCCTGCGTCTTCAGGTTTCCCTGGATCCTGCATCTGCGGCTGGATCGATGATGACTCCCGGTCTTCTCGAACTTTGCATCTTCAGCTAGGCTGCGGATGAATCTTCGTATCCAAGCGGGCTTCGCACATTCCCGTCCGACTCTGGATGCATTCTCTCAATCTCTTTCAGGACTCCGTCCGCCGGCAAGCCGACCGACTTACATCCTGCTTCAACTGCATTCCTGCATCGTACTTTCAGTTGGGAACCGCGCTTCCAATTTCCCTACAAGCTCATCAACTGGAGAGGAGCTTAGGCCCGTTCAATCTGTGGAAGCAAGTGTAAAAATCAGGTAAATCTGTGGATTTCACTTAGGTTGGTGCAGAAATCGAATACCGCTGAGTAAGTTGAACTAACTTAGGTGCACTTATGAACCTAAGTTGCAAAACCAACGATAAGTTGGATGGAATGCCTGCAGTTCTACAGCATGTTTCAAAAACCCGTCTTGATCCCGACTCCAAATGCGATAGTCCTGGATCGCACAGGATACCGGCTAGGCTACGCCTTATCGACAGGCGCGGCGAAAAAGAGGACGTAGGTGAGCAGGGCGACGCCGATGAACCCTGGAATCAGCCCGCTGAGCCACGGCCCGCCCGGCCCGGTAAGGACACGAAGGAAGATGCAAAGTCCTGCGCCGAGACCGATATTGATGAGGCCGCTGATCTTCATTCCTTCGCGTTGTTTCAGGCGCTTCTGCCGCGTCTGCTCGCGCATCAACTCGATGGCGGCCTTTGCGCCCTCGCCAGACGATTCGGCAAGCCGCCGGAAAGTCTCGGCCTGATAGAAGGCCTCGCGCTCCTTGCGCTGGCTATCGATCCACGTGACTACGGGAAGAAATACACCAAACAACGCCACCGCACCGATGGACAAGAACACCCACACGCCCACAGGTCCTATATCTCCCATACAATCCTCCTTATCCTTTTGCCGGGGGTTTTCTCCCCATTGCAAACGGTGTGACAGCGGAGTTGCACGTCCGGTT
>CAYZVG010000051.1:0-12448 GCA_964481595.1 uncultured Occallatibacter sp.
TGGCGTAGCCGTCAAAGTCCATCTCGACGAGCCGCTCGGCGCACTGGCGGCGCAGGTCCACATGCATGCCGCCCTGCACAATGCCGAACAAGCTCTGCGTGCGGCCGCCAAATTCATCGCGCCACACCACCTCGTCGCGGTGGGCGCGGAAGTGGTCGAGCGAGCGCCGCGCCCAGGCCATCGTCAGCCGCAGGCTCTCTTCCGCGCGGCTGCGGCCGGCGGGATACTCGGTGCACTCATCGAAAGCCATGGCGATGTCCGCGCCGAGGGCGATCTGCACATCGATGGAGTGCTCGGGCGTGAAGAAGTGGCTGCTCCCGTCAAGATGCGAACGGAAGCGCACTCCGTCGTCGGTGACTTTGCGCAACGAGCTGAGGGAGAAGACCTGGAATCCGCCCGAGTCTGTAAGCATGGCGCGCGGCCAGCTCATGAAGCGATGCAGTCCGCCCAGCCGGCGAATGGTCTCGTGGCCCGGCCGCAGATAAAGGTGATAGGTGTTGCCGAGGATTATCTGGGCGTCCAGCGCTTCGAGAGTGTCTTGCGGAACGGCTTTAACCGTGCCGGCCGTGCCCACCGGCATAAACACCGGCGTTTCCACGGTCTGGTGCGGCAGCGCCATGCGCCCGCGCCGCCCTCCCGCACTGGTTTCCGCAATCAGCTCAAAACGTGCGCTCACTAGACGATTCTATCGGGCCGCAGACCGCCTTCGGACCATAGATTGCTTTCGACGTGGACAACGGACTGGGCCACCGAATCGCCGCGCACCGTGAAGTCCGCAAGAAGCTCGGCGACTGTGCGCCCCGTGCGGGGTTCGCGGAGTTCCGGCGCAATCTCACTAAGCGGCACCAGCACAAACGCGCGCTCGGCCAGGCGCGGGTGTGGAATCTCCAGCGTCGCACCGCCCAGCACGTAGTCGCCGTAGAGCAGAATGTCGAGGTCGAGCGTGCGCGGGCCGTTTTCAAAGCTCTGTGCGCGATTGCGGCCAAACGATTTTTCAATCAACAGCAGCGCGCCCAGCAGCTCAAAGGGCGTCAACTCGGTTTCAAGCCGGGCGGCGGCGTTTACAAAGCGGGGCTGGTCGGCATACCCCACCGGCGCGGTGGAGTAGAGCGACGATCGCGCCCTAACCCGGCCCACTTCCCGCAGGCGCGCGGCAGCGGCAGCCAGAGTGGCGTCAGGCAGGCCAGTCTCGCTGGGCAGGTTCGCGCCCAATCCGATGTAGCAGGTTTTCACCGTTTCCAGCGTAACGCGAATGGCCGCCGAACCCTCAATGAGCAGGAAAGAATCAGAGCCAGAAAGAGATTCATGATTGCCGTAACGGGAATTGCCGGAGATGCGGGCGGGTGGCTAGGTCAGCGCTCTACGTGTGACCGGCAACTGAGGCCGCAGAGGGGTTTCTGGTAGCATCCTTAGTTGGAGAAACTCAGCATGGATGTTCTCGGTAGCGCGGGCCTCGGTGTCCGCAGAAATGAAGATATCGCCCTTGATCTGTTGAAGTTTGTGGCCGCAACCGCGGGAGTGGGCAAGCCCGCCGCACCCTCTACCGGCTTTACCGGCGCAACCGCGCCCAAGCCCGAGGAGCACGTTACCCAACTGCTTGAGCTCTACGGCCGCTGCCTGCGCTCCGTAGAAGGCAAAGGGCCTGAGTCAGGGGTAGCAAGATAACCAGCCAGTCCACTTTGCGGGTTGCAGTCGCCGGGGCCGGGGCGTTTGGACGAAATCATCTTCGCGTGTACCGCGAGCTTGAGGACGCGGGCCTCGGCGTCGCTCTGGCAGCGGCCATTGAGCAGGACCCGGCGCGCGCCGCTGAAGCCGCGGCCAAGTACGGCATCCCCGTCTTCGCTTCCGCTGAAAAGCTGCTCGCCGCCGATCTCAAACTCGATGCGGCCACCGTCGCCGTGCCCACCGTGCATCACTATGCGGTCGCGGCTGAGTTGCTGGCCGCCGGGCTCGACCTGCTGATTGAAAAACCCCTCGCCGCCAACCTGCGCGAGGCAGACGATTTGATTGCCCAGGCCGCCAAAGGCGCGCGCATTGTGCAGACCGGCCACCTGGAGCGCTTCAATCCAGCAGTGACGGCCATTGAGCCCAGGCTGCGCCGCCCCATGTTCTTTGAGGCGCACCGGCTCAGCATCTTTACTCCGCGCTCGCTCGACGTGGACGTGGTGCTGGACCTGATGATTCACGATCTGGACATTGTGCTCACCTTCGCCCGCTCGCCGGTGCGCGAGGTACGCGCCGTGGGGCTGCCCGTGCTCTCGCCCAAAGTCGACATCGCCAATGTGCGCGTGGAGTTTGAGTCAGGCTGCGTGGCCAACTTCACCGCCTCGCGCGTGTCCACTGAGAAGGTACGCAAGTTGCGCTTCTTTGAGCCGCGCCGCTACGTTTCCATCGACTATGCGCGCCGCGATCTGCTGGTCATCGGCATGGACGCGAACATTCCGCCGGAGCTGGCCGCGGCACTTGCCGCGGGCAAGCTGGATGCAGGTGCGTTGGCCAAGCTGGCGGCAGCCGCGGGCGCTGCCGGAGGCCCCGCGCCGGGCCTCAGCTTCAAAAAGCCTGAAGTAGCGCCGGGCGAACCGCTGCGGCTGGAGATCGAATCGTTCCTCGACGCCGTGCGCACCCGCCGCGAGCCGCGCGTAACGGCCCAGCACGGCCGCAATGCGCTGGCGCTGGCGCTTGAAATACAGGCCACCATGGAAGCCCACGCAGAACGCGCCGGCCTGCACGACTTCTTCCACGTAAGCGTCTAGTTTCCTGAATCTGAAATTCTCCTCCAAAACGACTGTCATCCTGAGCGAAGTTTGGCGCGCTTTTTTGTGCCAAACGAAGTCGAAGGACCTGCGGTTGTTCTTTGTAATTTATGGCGCGAACTCCAAACTCGCCCCACGAATGGCACATCCGTCTTTCACTGCGGGAACACTTTGGCTGTCTCCGGTGTCTACACAAGCACAGTGGTTCTGACCGGGATGTTCGGAAGGCCGGAGGCGCTGGCGGCGAAGGGTCGCCGCCGCGGTCCGCCGGGGTAAGGCACGCGCCGCGCAGGCTGATGCGCCGCGCGCACCAGCGCCTGCGCCTTCACGAAAAGCCTCCCGGTCGGCGCGGCTGAATTGCACTTCGGGAGGCAGTCCATGTTTGAAGACTCCACATTCGAATCGACTGGCAGAATCCGCACCCGCAGCCGCGCATGGATGATTGCGTCCTGCGCCTTCAACGGTTCCATCCTGCTTGCACTGGTCCTCATCCCGCTGCTCCATCCGGCGTCGCTGCCGAGCTTGGTCCTGCCGTTCCTTATGCAGGCGCCGCCGCCGCCCACCGCGCCACCCAGACCCATTGCGCACATGGAGCGCACCACGCTGGTGCATCCGCAGATCGAGAACAACACGCTCTACATGCCACCCACCATTCCGACGCATATCTACATGGCTCCCGAACCTGAGCAGACAGAGGGTATCGACACGGCCAGCCTTGGCGACAGCTTGGGCACGGGAGAAGGCAGCGTTCCCGGCGGCAGCCGCAATATCTTCAGCACCCAGGAGAGGCATCCGGTTATGGTGCGGCCAGCGGCAACCGGTCCGGTGCGCCTTTCAGGATCGGTCGTCGAGGGTCTGCTGGTCCAGAAGACAGTGCCCGAATATCCGCTCATCGCCAGGGCCACGCGCACGCAAGGCACGGTCGTGTTGCAGGCCACCATTTCGCGCCAGGGAACCATCGAGAATCTGCGCGTGACGTCAGGTCCGCTCATGCTGCAACAGGCCGCAGTAGACGCGGTGCGCACCTGGCGCTATCGGCCGTATCTGCTCAACGGCGATCCGGTCGAGGTGGAGACCACGGTGAATGTAATCTTCACGCTGCAGCAGTAGGCAGGGCCCAGGCGCAGGCCTGGGTCCCGCGTCACAAATCGTTGGCCTGCAGTTTTTCGCGCGTCAGCTCGTTCCACGACAGAATGGCTTCCGGCAGGGGTGGACTTACCGCGCCGGGAGCCACGGCCTCAATCACCGTCCTTGGATCAACCACCCCTTGCGGATCGCGCAGTGCGCCTTTTACCCAGCCCACCGCGGCCATTCCCGTGCGCCCGGTAAACGTCTGCTCCAGGTAGAACCAGCGCTCGTCCCAGCACACCAGCCGCGATCCGAGCATGTAGCTCTCAAACAGCGGCAGCGAACGCCGGTACGTGATCCACACCGCGCCCACCAGCGGCAGACAACGAGAGCGCAGAATATGCCCCAGCAGCCGCGTGCGCGCCAGCAGATGGGTGCGCGCGTAGTCCATCAGGCTCAGGTAGCGCGCGTTGTTCATGTGCAGGTTCAGGTCGATGTCGGTGAGCAGAACCCTCATGCGGAGAGTGTCTTCATCAAGCACGCCAAGCCTCGGAAGAGGGCGTATGTGCTGGCGAATGGCAAGAGCCGGAATTCGAACAAAGCTGATGAAGTGAGACAAGACTTGCTCCGCTACTAGGGGACTGCTGACCCTAGTGTAGAAGGGCAGGACTGCGGGCGTACCGGGGAATGAAGTTGTCAGCGCGCAGCGCCAATACCGGCTTTGCTCAGGCTCCGGCCAACACCGGCGCGCCAGACGGCACACCGCGTTCGGCAGCTTGCTCTGCGGCAGCCTTTGCGGGCGGCTCTGCCACCGGAATGCGCGCCAGCTCCCATGCCGAGCGGTCTTTGAGCAGCCGCGACACCAACGCCGTGTGCATGGCGTGCCCGGCGCGCTCGGCCACCACGTGGCCTTCAATGCGGCGGCCCACCAGCGACAGGTCGCCGATCAAATCCAGCATCTTGTGGCGGACATATTCGTCGGCAAAGCGCAACGGCCCGTTCTCAGGCCCGTGCGCGGTAAGGATGATGGCGTTCTCCGGGCTTGCGCCGCGAATCAGTCCCATGTCGCGCAGGCGCTTTTCGTCGGCTTTGTAGCCAAAGGTGCGCGCCGCCGCAATCGCCGTACCGTATGTCTCCGCCGCCAGATCCACGCTCGCCACCTGCCGGCCGATGGGCGCGGGAAAATCGATGGCGTATTCAATGCGATATCCCGAGCCGGGATAGACTCCGATGAACTTGTTGCCCTCGCGCACCTCAACCGGACGCAGAACCCGCAGATACTCCCGCCGGCGGCGCTGGGTGCGGATGCCCACCCTGAGAATCTCCTCCACATAAGGCAGCGCGCTGCCATCCAGTATCGGCAGCTCCAGGTTGTCGAGCTCGGCAATCACGTTGTCCACGCCCATGCCGATCAGCGCGGAGAGCAGGTGCTCTGTGGTGGAGATAAGCACGCCCTGCCGCATCAGACTGGTGGCATAGCTTACCTTGGCCACGTTGCGGCCCACCGCGGCAATCTCAAAGTTGTCGAGATCTGAGCGGCGGAAGACAATGCCCGATCCCGCCGGCGCAGGCAGCAGCCGCATCTTTACCGGCGCGCCTGAATGCAGCCCCACGCCGATGAATTCAATCTCGGCGGCGATGGTCTGTTCAAGATGTGCGGGCTGAGCCAAAAACCTTCTCCGTGCCAAAAGCAAACACTAGACTAGACGAGAAACCTAAACCTGTGGTGTGTCTCTTTTGCCACACACTGCGCGTCTAAGTCAAACAATTAGCGGCAACTTCTTGCCTATGATTACTTTGGAGTATTTCAATTTGGCTAATTTTTCCACAATAAGAGCGGGGATCGAAGATGATTTCCTGATGCGAAAGGAAATCCCCGCTAAAGGCTGCCGGCTGCTTGATACCGATGCTGGCGTTGCCGCGTTGATCAATCGCATTTCAGATTGCGGGGGCATTCTGCTTTGAAAGGGCATGGCTTTCAGCCGTGCCGTAAGCGCATCCTGCTGAATCTCTCCGGCCTTTGGGCCCTGAGGGATGGGCTTTCATCCCAAAAGCATCCCTCCGCGGCTAAAGCCGGTCCGCTTTTTCGCGCATGTTTCGGCACGGCTGAAAGCCGTGCCCTTTCAAAGCAGGTCCTGCCGACAAGTAAGAATCCAAATGCGATTGTCCTAGGCGCTGCCCGCTGGCAGATGTCGATACAGCCAAGTATGGGTACAATCGGATACGGCTTACCAATGGAATTCATCGAAGAACATCCCGTCTCAATGCGCGCGCTGCTGGCCGGCGCTCGCAACAAGGAGTGGGCGCTGCTCGACTGGACGCGCAGGCTCGTCGAGGTGGAGTCTCCCTCTGACGCCAAGGCTGCCGTGGACGCCTGCATCGCGCTGGCTGCCGACCGGGCCAGCGAGCTGGGCGGACGCGTAAAGCTGCACCGGGAACGCGCCTATGGAAACGTGCTGGAAGCGCGCTTCCGGCCGAAAACCGGCGGCAAAGGGTCCAACGGAAAAATCGACCGGCGCGTGATGGTGCTGGGCCATCTGGACACGGTTTGGCCGCTGGGAACCCTCAAGACCATGCCCTGCCGCGCGCGCGATGGGCGCATGTGTGGTCCCGGCACGCTCGACATGAAAGCCGGCGTGGCCATGGCGCTCACCGCGCTTGAAATGCTCAAGGAAGCCGGCTGGCCCGGCCGCACTGAGATTGTGCTGCTGCTCACCGGCGACGAGGAGGTGGGCAGTCCTGTTTCTCGGCCCATCACCGAGCGGCTGGCGCGCGAGTGCGAAGCGGTCTACGTAGTGGAGCCGGCGCTGGGGCTGGCCTGCAAAACCGCGCGCAAAGGCACCGGCAATTGGAGAATCGAGATCCAGGGCGTGGCTGCTCATGCCGGCGTGGATTTTGAAAAAGGGGCCAGCGCCATTCGCGAACTGGCGCGCGTGGTTGAGACCGTGAGTGGCTGGACCAATTTGAAGCGCGGCCTCACCGTGAATGTAGGCATGGCCGGCGGCGGCAGCACCACCAACGTTGTGCCCGCCGAGGCCTGGGCTGAAGTGGATGTCCGCATCGCGCGCATGTCCGACGGGCCCGGCATCGAACGGCGCTTCGAGCGGCTCAAATCCCCCAGGCCCTTCAAATCTTTTGACCCGCGCTGCAAGCTGACCGTAACCGGCGGCATCAACCGGCCTCCCATGGAGCGCAGCCGCGGTACGGTGAAGCTCTACAACAAAGCAAAAGCGCTGGCCAGTGAACTTGGTTTTATGCTGCCTGAGGCAGCGACCGGCGGCGCAAGCGACGGCAACTTTACGGCTGCGCTGGGGGTGCCCACGCTTGACGGCCTGGGCGCGGTAGGCGATGGCGCGCACGCAACCCACGAGCATATTGTGGTGGAACATCTGGCCCCGCGCACGGCGCTGCTGGCCGCGCTGCTGGCAGAATGAAGATTGAGGTTTTACCAGCCTTGCGGGCAAAGCAAAGCTAGTGCTCGCGCTACAGTTTATCTTGAGACGATCAACAAATATGGAGACGATCAAGCAATGAAACGCATTTTTCTGCTTTTGATGTTCGCCGCGGCCGCAGCCGTAGCCCAAGCCCAAACCCAGGCGCCAGCCAAGCCGGCAACGCACACGGCAACAGCCGCCAAGCCCGTCGTGCACGCCGCTTCAACTACGGCAGCCGCTCTGCCGCCCGGCATTCCACCTGCGGCAGGCCCTGTTGAAACTGCTTTTGCGTTGCGCTACCAGGACATCAAGCTCGGCACTGGCCTTGAAGCCGAGGCGCGCAAGCTGGTCAAGGTTCACTACACCGGCTGGCTGGCCGCCGACGGCCGCAAGTTCGACTCGTCGTATGACCACCCCAGCCAGCCGCTCACCGACAAAGACGGCAAGTATGTGCGCGACGACAAAGGCCAGATTGTGATGAGCGGGCCGCCCCCCATCACCTTTCCGCTGGGCGTGGGCCAGGTCATCCCCGGCTTCGATCAGGGCTTTGGCGGAATGAAGGTTGGCGGCAAACGCCGTCTCTTTATCCCCTGGCAACTCGCCTACGGCGCGGCCGGTCGCCCAGGACCGGATGCGGCCCACCCCGGCATCCCCGCCAAAGCGGATCTCATCTTCGACATCGAGCTGGTGGATGTAACCGACATGGTCATGCCTCAAGGTCATCCCTCCGTCCGTTTGAACCCGAGTCCCAGCCAGCAACCGCAAGCCGCTCCGGCACAATCGGCTCCGCCGCAGCCAGCCGCGCAGCCCGCGGCTTCACAGCCGGCAACAACGCAGCAGCCGCAATAAGAGAGCCTTCGCTCGGTTGCCGCGTCAGCCGACGGGCAGTTCCGGCGTGGCCGCAATCAACTGGCGTGTGTAGCTCTCGCGCGGATGGGCGCAAAGCTCCTCCGCCTCGCCCGTCTCCACCATCCGTCCCCGCTCCATGACCGCAATGCGCGTGCTCAGGTACCGCACCAGCGGCATGGAGTGGGAGATGAACAGATACGTCAGCGCATAGTCCCTCTGCAGCCGCCGCAGCAGATTTACAATCTGCGCGCCTACGCTCACATCGAGCGCCGAGACCGGCTCGTCGAGAATCAGCAGCCGCGGCCTGAGCGCCAGCGCCCGCGCAATGTTGATGCGCTGCCGCTGCCCGCCGGAAAACTCATGCGGATGCCGATCGAGCGCCGACTCGTCCAGGCCCACTTCCCTCAGCAGCTCCACGGCCTTCGCCCGCAAGGCTGCGCGGCGTCCGCGGCCTCCGGCCCCAAGTCCCGTATCGAGCCCGTCATTCACTCCCGCATCGCGCGCGTGGATCGCCAGCGGCTCGGTCACCAGTTCAAGCACGTTCATGCGGGGATTCAACGCGCCGTATGGGTCCTGAAACACCGGCTGCATCTGGCGGCGCACCCGGCGCATCTCCTCGCCCGAGGCGCGGGTTACGTCCACGCCACCCACACGAATCGTGCCGCGCGTTGGCTCAGTCAGCCCAAGAATCATGCGCGCCACGGTGGTCTTGCCTGAGCCGGACTCACCCACCAGCCCCAGCGTTTCGCCGGCCTCAATCGTCAGCGATACGTCCTCGACCACGGTTCGCTCTTCGCTGCGCATCCCCACGCGGCGCACATAGCTTTTCCAAACGGAGTTGACCTCGACCAACGGCATGAGTCGATGGTAATTCGAGCGGCGGCGGCGGCAAGACGAATCCGCGCTCTCACGTGGGCCGCTTTAGGAAGCAGGCTCAAGCATCAAGCTCAGCTGCTCGTGCTGCGGCGGCGCAAGACAATGCAGCCGCAATGAGGCCGGCATCAGGGGCATCATCGTGACCACCGCGCTGCGCAGCCGCAGATTCTCATCGAGGATCTCCATCCGGTCCTGATGGAGCTGACAGACGCACTGCTCGGCCTCAACCAGCATCGAGCGTATCTCCGGCGCACTTATCTGCCCAACTGCCCTTTCAATCTCAATCAACATCGAGATCAACCTTGAAGCATCCATATGGGGGCCCTCGCGATATTGCGATGAAGTATTTATCCCCCGATATTGATCGCGGAGATGTGACCTTTATCACTCAAGGCAAACCAAAAAGTTCCGCCGCTATTCAATGCCGAGCACCAGCGGCGGTCTGGTTGCGGCCGCCTCAGCCGGCTCGCGCACCTCTTCGGCTAGCCGCCGCGCCTGCTCCTCGCCGTCGAGCACGCGAAATACTCCCTCGGCCAGTGCCTGCAGTTCGTCTTCGCCGGGATACACGCGGATCGGCGCAATCCATTTGAGCGACTGGCTTAGCCGCTCCACCAATCGCTGGGAGTGGGCCATGCCGCCGGTCAGCAGCAGCGCGTCCGCGCGCCCCTCCAGCACGGTAGCCATTGCCCCGGCCTCCTTGGCGATCTGGTAGGCCATCGCATCCCAAACCAGAGCCGCTTCGGCATCGCGCTGGTCCATCCTGCGCTCCACTTCAAGCAGGTCGCGCGTGCCAAGGTAGGCAAACAGTCCGCCGCTGCCGAAGATCTTGTGCTCCATCTCTTTTTGCGCAAAACGGCCGCTATAGCAGAGCTTTGCCAGTGCCAGCGCGGGCAGCGCTCCGGTGCGGTCCGGCCCAAACGGCCCATCGTCAATGGTGTTGCTGTCGATCATGCGTCCGTCCCGGTGTGCCGAGACGCTGATGCCACTACCCATGTGCGCCACCACCAGCCGCAAATCGCCGTAGCTCCGTCCCTCCTCCCGCGCATACCGCCTCGCCACGGCGCGCGTGTTCAGCACGTGCGCAATGGGCGAGCGCTCCATCAGCGGCGAGCCCGACAGTTTGGCGCACGGCTGCCACTCGTCCGCCGTCACGGGATCCACAATGTAGGCTTCCACGCCCGCCGCGCGTGCAAATCGGAGCGCCAGCAACGCGCCCAGGTTTGAGGCATGTTCCCCGCGCCGCGCCGCTTTCAGCGCCTCCACCATCGCGTCGTCCACTAAATAGGTTCCGCACGGGATGGGCGGCAGCAGCCCGCCACGTCCGGCCGTTGCCGCCACCAGGCCGGGGTCGTAAGCCTGCTCGGCAAGCGCCCGCGCAATCAGCTCCGCGCGGTACTCCAGCCGGGCAATCATCGGCCGGTCGCCAAAGCGCCGCAGCTCCTCATCGCCGTGGCGCACGGTCAGCACCCACTCCGCACCGCTGCGTGAGTACAGGCCGAACTTGGTTGAAGTCGATCCCGGATTGATGGCCAAAACGCGGCTGCGCGGCTCCATCGCTTGAAAGCACCTCAGGCGCATTCGAGTTTAGGCAGGCAATTTGCCGCGCGCTGTGACGGCCAATAGATCTGTTGGCAGCGCCACGGCGAACGCATTTGAAAACGGAATGGGATTGTTTTGAAGGGCACGGATTTATCCGTGCCGGAGAAGGAGGTCCGGAATGAAATGTGCTTTAGCACCTGAGGGATGGTTTTCGAAGTCAGCAGAAACCTTTCCCCAGGGGTTCAAGCCCACCGTTTTTGCTGATTTCTGCGGCACGGATAAATCCGTGCTCTTTCAAAGCCGATGTTGTTCTTGATTCCAATTCCAAATGCAATTGCCCTGTTTAACAGTTCCGACTCGCTTTAACCGCAACGTAATCCCTGTTACGATAGGTTTTGCGTTTGCCCGCGCCGCGGGCGGCGGTGAAGAGACCCAACGGAAAGAGGTTCACAGGTGGCAGACACCAAGAAGATTGAAGATAAGCTGGAACGCAAAGCGGTCAAGCGCACGGCGCGCAAGAAGGCCGCCCCCAAAGCCAAGCGCACAGAGCCGCGCGGCGCAAAGAAAAAGAAAGTCAAAAAGCTGATACGCGGCGTGTCGAAGCGGTAGTAAAGCAGCTTCTAGCTACTAGCTTCTGGCTTTTTCGTGCCTCAGCAGCCACCGCGGCTTTCGTTCGCGGCGGCTCTCCAACCGGGGCTTCGGTCGCTCGCCATCCTTGCAGTCGCTAGGATGGCAGCAACCAACCGGCAAACCATACACCCTCCCAGCCACGAACCGCTAGAAGCTAGAGGCTGGAAGCTAGAAGCTGTTTCCCTGCTCCTCCCCACGCAGATGGAATTTATTTTGTGACTATCTCCGCGCTTGAGTTGCGCGCGCGGCGCGAGGAGAACCGAACTGCTCAGCCAACTGCTTGCTCGCAAATCGATCGATAAGCTCATCCGCGAGTCGGAGCAGCCGGAGAACGCGCTCAGAAAGACTCTCGGTCCCTGGTCGCTCACCGCGTTGGGCATCGGCGCAGTCATCGGCTCGGGCATCTTTACCGTCATCGGCACCGCCATGGCCGGCCAGCAATTCGATACGCCCTCCATCGGCGACACGCCGCTGCTCCATTGGCTGCTGCACCACACCGCCATGGCCGGCCGCCCCGGCGCTGGACCGGCGCTGGCTCTCTCGCTGGTTCTGGTTGCAGGTGTCTGCGCCTTAACCGGCCTGTGCTACGCCGAAATGGCGTCGATGATTCCCATCGCCGGCTCGGCCTACACCTATACCTACGCCACGCTGGGCGAGCTGGTGGCCTGGATCATCGGCTGGGACCTGATCCTGGAGTATGCCTTCTCGAACATGAGCGTGAGCGTCGGCTTTGCCGCGCATATTGTCGACTTGTTCGACTGGTTTGGCCTCCACATGCCGCTCATGTGGATCTCGCCCGCCTATCTGCCCACCGGCCTGCAAGACCTGGCCGGCAACGACCTCTACAAGCCCGGCTGGCACTTCGGCTTCAACATTCCCGCGTTCCTGGTGGTCATGGTGCTCACCGTGGTGCTGGTGCGCGGCATCCGCGAGTCGGCCCGCGCCAACAACGTCATGGTGCTGGTCAAGATCGCCGCCATTCTCGTCTTCGTCTTTGCCGGCGCCAGCTTCATCAAGCCCCACTACTGGCATCCCTTCATGCCCAATGGCTGGACCGGCGTGCTTACCGGCGGCTCCATCATCTTCTTCACGTACATCGGCTTCGATTCGGTTTCGACCGCGGCCGAGGAGTGCAACAATCCGCAGCGCGACATGCCCATCGGCATTCTGGCTACGCTGGTTGCCTGCACGGTTCTTTACGGCGGCGTCGCCATCGTGCTCAGCGGCATCGTGCCCTGGCAGTCGGTGATGGGCGATGCGGCGCCGGTTGTGAACGCACTCAAGCGGCTTTCGCTGCAG
>CAYZVG010000052.1:0-12351 GCA_964481595.1 uncultured Occallatibacter sp.
GTGTCGTTGGCATGAAGAAAATAGTCTGTTGCATTCAGCAGCGATCCGTTCCAAATCTCGTACAAATCTCCGCGAAATCGATTCGACCCAGACTTGGTGAGGTAATTCACCTGCGACGCGCCATAGCGTCCCTGATCGACCGCATAAGAGTTGGTGTTCACGGTGGCTTCCTGTATGGCGTCCAGGCCAATGACGAGGTTCGTAGAGAGACCGATATTCAAACCAAGAAAGGGATCGTTGGAATCGAATCCGTCCAGAATATAACCGTTGGAGGTTGCGGGCAGACCATTGAACTCGACATTGCCGTAACCTCCCGCAGCCTTTGCGTCATTCGACGATCCGGCCGTATTCATCAATGCGCCCGGCGCAAACTGCGCGACATAGGTCAGATCCTGGCCTGGGTTGGGAAGGTTCCCGATGGTCTTAGCTTCAATCGTCGTGGTGGTATTCGGATTCTCCAGGCTGAGCATTGCCTGCTGCGCATCCACCTCAACGGTCTGCGTGCTGGAGGATACGGTGAGACTCAGGTTCAACGTCACCGTCCGCCCCACCTCAACCTCAACCGGCCGCGATGTCTGTTCCGCGAAGCCGCTTACCCGCACAGTTACGGTGTAATTGCCGGGATTCAACTGCGAGAAGAGAAACCGCCCGTCGCCGCTGGTTTCTCCCACTCGAATGGCCATTGTTTCCACATTGGTGGCGATAACTGCAGCATTAGCCAGCTCCGCCCCGGTCTTATCCTGCACTGTCACAGAGATTGCGCTCGAAGTTCCGCTTTGCGCCATCAGTAACTTAGGGTTAACCAAAGTTAACATCGGAAAACAAAGACAGAGGGTTAAGATATTTCGGGCGATTGTCATGACTAACCTCCGAATAAGCTAAGGGGAATTAGTTGCCCGTGAAGGTTTCGACCAGCAGCCAGCCATTCAGCCCGGCGATGAGCGCCGCCGTGAACCACGCGAGGCGGTTGAGCCAGGGGCCGTTCACAAACTCGCCCATGCGCTTGCGGCTGCCCGTGAACAGCACCAGCGGGACCACGGCAAAGCTGAGTTGCAGCGACAAGATCACCTGGCTCAGGATGAGCAGCTTTTCGGTTCCCTGTTCGCCGGCGAAGGCAACGACAAGAATGGTGGGGAAGATAGCCAGGCCGCGCGTGATCATGCGCCGCTTCCAGGGCGCGAGCTTGATGTGGATGAAGCCCTCCATGACCACCTGGCCGGCAAGCGTGCCGGTGATGGAGGAGTTCTGGCCGCTGGCGAGCAACGCCACGGCAAACAGCGTGCTGGCTCCGGCAGCGCCCAGCAGCGGGCTCAGCAGCTTGTAGGCATCCTCAATGGCGCCCACCTGGTAGAGCCCGCGGCTATGAAAGACGGCCGCGGCCACAATCAGAATTGCCGCATTCACAAACAGCGCCACCGTGAGCGCCAGCGCGGAGTCAACGTTGCCCATGAAGATGGCTTCGCGCTTGCCTTTGGGGGTGCGCGCGTAGTTGCGGCTTTGCACGATGGACGAGTGCAGGTAGAGATTGTGCGGCATGACCGTAGCGCCCAGGATGCCAATGGCGATATAGAGCATATCGGGGTTCAAGACGATTTGCGGAGAAGGGACGAACAGGTTGCGCAGCACCGGCCAGAACTCCGGCTTGGACAAGAACAACTGCACGCCGAACATGGCGATGATGGTGCCGATCAGCGCCATCACCAGCGCCTCAATGTAGCGGAATCCCCAGCGCTGCAAAAGCAGAATCAGCAGCACGTCGAGCCCGGTAATCATCACGCCCCAAATCAGCGGAATATGAAACAGAAGATTCAGCGCTATCGCCGAGCCGATCACCTCGGCCAGGTCGCAGGCGGCGATCGCAATCTCAGCGCCTATCCACAGCGCAAAGCTCACCTTGCGGCCGTAGGCCTCGTGGCAGAGCTGGGCCAAATCGCGCTCAGTGGCCACGCCCAGCTTCAGGCTCAGGCTCTGCAGCAGAATCGCAATCAGGTTCGACGCCATGATGACAAACAGCAGCGTGTAGCCAAACCGCGATCCGCCGGCAATATCGGTGGCCCAGTTGCCGGGGTCCATGTATCCAACGGAGATGAGAAATCCCGGCCCCAGAAATCCGAGCAGCCGCCGCCAGCCAATCGCCGAAACGGACAGGCGCACCTGTCCATTCACCTCAGGTAAAGAGGGAGCAGAAGGCTCGACGAGTGTTTGCTGTTCTGTAGCCATGGAGAAGGAGAACGGGCAGTTGCAGCCCATTGAGTGAAGTATGCCACAGTCTTATTAATCATGGTTAATAAATTTAGATAATTAAAATTACAATTTTAGTTTTACCTTTATTTCGCCCCGATAAGCCCTAGCTCGTGGTTTGGAACCGTAGTCGCATCCCGCTCTCTTTCCGGCTTTAGCCAGACCGCTTCCGCGGCCGGTCTGCCGAGGATGCAATCCCCCGTAGATAGCTCAATTAAAACGGTTTGATCGTAGTTCTGTTTCACCACAAGGACTCTCTCGCCGGGTCCAACTCCAGCCTGATGAAGAAATAGCAGCAGCTTCGGGTCCCGTTCCTGCAGGCTGGCGACGGTGTAGCGATGGCCCTCGGCGGCCTCTGCCAGTGGAACTTCGCCGCGCCGTTTCCGCTCCGCTGGATTCTCAGGCAGCACGGCGTTGCCGTGGGGGCATGCGCCTCCCTCACCCAGCTTCTCTTTCAGCTTGACCTCGAAGGCCGGCGAAACGGCATGCTCCAGCCGCTCAGCCTCTTCGTGAATCTCGTGCCACTCCATGCCGAAGACTTCGCTCAGCATCCGCTCAATCAGATGATGCCGCAGCGCCGTCCGGTAGGCTGTCTCGCGCCCTTCCGGCGTGAGCCGCACAATCCCGTCCTCGCCTACTGCTACCAGGCCGTCGCGCTTGAGCCGCTTGAGCGCCATGGTAACCGCCGGGGCTGAAACCTCAAGCCAGTGCGCCAGCATCGCCGGGATGACCTGGTGGCCTTCGGCCTCGGCCTCAAGAACGGCCTTCAAATAATTCTCTTTCGAGACGTGGATGGAATCTTTCATGGCTGCTCTGCTTCCACTTTAAACGTTTTCGAGCCGACCTGGCGCGCGGGCTGTTCGCAACGCGGTCAATGTCATGCAAAACGGTGTCCTGTTTCAAAAATTTCGTGTGAGATGCGCGAAAAACAGCCGCAGATTCTTCGCTCACCACCCCCTAACTGAAAAGCGTTCGGGGCCCCGTTCGTTCAGAATGACAGTCTCATTTTTGTGATGAGTTTTAGAGAAAGGACACCGGAAAAATCAAAAAGCCCCCGGCCTGGATGACCGGGGGCTTGAGTGAATCAATCATTGCGAGCTACTTGACGCGCACGGTCGGTTCAACCGATAGTCCGGGCCGCAACTCGTGGTTGGGATCTTGATTGGCAAGATCGGTGAAATCGACGCGGACGGGGATGCGCTGCACCACCTTCACGTAGTTTCCGGTGGCATTCTCGGGGGGAAACAGCGACAGCACCGAGCCGGTCGCTCCACCAATTTGCGTCACCTTGCCGTCATAGTCCTTGCCGGTGGAGTCGACGTGAATCTTCACCGACTGTCCAGCGGACATGTGCTTCAACTGCGTCTCCTTGAAGTTTGCCGTCACCCACAGATCGTCAAGCGAGACGAGCGTGAGCAGGTTCTGCCCGGCCGCCACGTTCTGATCGATCTCAACGCTCTTGCGCGTGATGATGCCGGCTGCCGGAGCAACAATCTTGGTGTAGCTCAGGTTCAGCTTGGCCTGGTCGAGCTGCGCCTGCGCCTGCTGCACCTGGGCCTCGGCTTGCTTGGCCCTTGCGCTTTGAGCGGCCACTTGCTGCGGTCCGGTCTGAGCGTATTTCTGCAGCGCCTGCGACTGCGATTCCTTCTCATGGGCTACGCGCACGCCATCGGCCGCGGCCTGCTGGCCGGCGTGAGCATCGGCCACAGCGGCCTTCGCGGCGTCGGCCGCGGCCACTGCCGCGTCAAACTGCTGCTTGCTGATCACGTCCTTTTCGACCAGCGGCTTGTAACGCTCCAGGTCGGCCTGCGCCTTGACGTTGTTGGCCTCGGCCTGGGCTACGCGCGCCTTGGCTGAGTTCAACTGCGACTCGGCCTGCTCCACGCTGGCGTGCGCCCCGGTTACATCGGCGTTGGCTGAAGACAGGTTGCTGCCGGTGTTCACCGCAACGATGGGCACGTTCACACTGGCCGCGGCCGCATTGGCTTTGGCGCTTGCCAGCGCCGCTTCGGCATTCTCTACGGCTACCTGATAGTCGCTGGGGTCAAGCTCGGCGATGGTGTCGCCAGCCTTGACCACCTGGTTCTCTGCAACGTCAACCTTGATCACCTGGCCGGCAATGCGCGAGCTGACCTGGATGAGGTGTCCGTTGACCTGCGCGTCGTCGGTGTCTTCGCTGAAGGTGGAGCGCCACCAGAGCCCGACGGCCACCAGCGCAACCACCACAATCACGGCAATCACAATGCCACGGCGCCGAGTCTGCGGCTGCACGATCTCGGTCTCCTGAATCGGCTGCTTCGGTTCCGGTGTTGGACTAGAATCCGCCACGTTTACTTCCCTCCCAGATAGATCTTGTACTTGCTGCCCTCGCCCAGCGCGCGCGCCAGGCTCAGTTTGGCCACGTTGTGCCGATAAAGGCTGGCCACATACTGGTCGTCAGCCTGCGCTACCGACTGCTGCGCCTGACTCACGCCCAGGTTATCGCTCACTCCGTTGGCATAGCGCTCCTGCGCTTCTTTCAACTCTTCGCTCGCCAGCTCCCGGCTCGACTGCGCCACTTCAACCTGCTTTTGCGACGACTCGATATCCAGCAGCGCGTCGCGCACATCGGCCTCGACCTGCGCGCCTTTGTCGCTCAACTGCGCCTGCACGGTGTCAAGCTGCGACTGCGCCATCTCGGCGTCTCCGCGCAAGCCGAACTCCTTGAACAACGGCACACTGAGGGTTCCGGTGGCGTCTTCAGTGCCGTGCGAGTGCTTGACGTTCACGCCGATATCGCCGTAATCGCCGTCGAAGCGAAGGGTTGGAAACCGCTCTGCCGTAGCCGCCTTGCGCTGCTCCTGGGCTGCCTTGGTCTGTTCCACCATGGCGGCAAGATCTTTGCGATTGGCATGGGCCTCGGCAATTGCCTTGTCCACATCGATCTGGTCGAAGGCCGCATAGGGAGCCTTCTCAGCGAGCGTAAAGCTTTGCCCCAGCGGCAGGCCGATAGTGCGCGCCAGCGCCAGCTTGTCTTTCTCGATCGCGTTCTCGGCCACAATCAACTGCTGCTGCAGCGACTGGTAGTCGACGCGCGCCCGCAGCTCGTCCAGTTCAGGAGCCGTTCCCGCCTGATGATTTGAAACCGCCTGATCGAGCGAAACCTTTGACGTGGCCACCTGCGCCTGCACACTACTGACTTCAGTCTCATCGGCCAGCGCCAGCAGGTAGGCGTTGCCCACGGTCAGCACAACAAGATCCTGCGCGTCTTGCGCGGAAAGAGTGGCTGCCGCAAAGTTGTGCTTGGCCGCAAGATAGCTGCGCAGCGAGTTCACATTCACCAGCGACCAACCCAGCGAGGCGCGCAAATCAGTAAACCCGAACGGCCCGATGATCGTGGGAAAACCCGCAATGCGCAGGCCCTGGGCCGGCAGGTCAGTTTCCGCAACGGTCTCCTGCGCCTTGAAGTCCGCTTCCGGCAGCAGCGCCTGCAGTTCATCCAGCCGCTGCCCGCGCGCCGCGGCCGTCTGCGTTCCGCTCAAAATCACGCCCAGATTGTTTTTCAAGCCCATCTGGATAGCGTCGTCGAGCGACAGCTCCAGAGTTTGCCCCGTGGCCTGACCCGAGGGAACGCTTCCCTGAAAACTGCCCGCGGTCGGCGTCGTCTGGTTCGGAACCAGAGGCGACTGCGCATGGACTCCTGCGGCGGCCAGGGCAGCCAGCCCGAGCAGTCCAGCAAAAGCGCATAAACGCGCCGTATACCTGATTGAAGGCTTTGACGAGATCACTTTTCTCAACTCACTACCAAATGGCTTCTGTGAATAAAGTTGTCTCCCTAATGGATGCGGTCGGGGAGCACCAAGGTTCTAAAGTTGGATTGTATCGGATGGATCGATGGATTTATTGTGACGGCCGCAACTTGGGCTGGCGTGAAGGGGAGACCCGTGGAGCCAGCCGGAGAGGTCACTTCAGGAATTCGATTGAAAAGGTCGTCGGCCCTTGCGGTTCAGGACCGGCCTTTGAACGAAACTTGCTCTGCCTTGCTCGATGTGGGGCCGTGGTGCAGATCCGCAGACCCGCACCACCGCGTCTTATTGCCGAACTGTGGCTTTGAAAAGTTGCGTGGCCAGCGAGCACAGCCCCAAACGGAAGGTTACGCGCACGGAATCTGCGGTCCAACCGGCGGACAGCGGCCCTCCGTGCTTCGCAAGCAGCAGTGCCGTCTCGCCCGCGCTAAAGCCGGCAACCGCACGCAACACAAAAACCGTCCGCACATCGGTGGGCAGCCTTTCAAGCCAGGCCCGCACACGGCTGCGTCCCGGGCCGGCCATCATGCGCTCAAACTCGAGCTTGGTTACGCCCAACGATTCCGGATTGTCGTCGTCCTCGATGCAACCTGCCATGGAATCGCTCGCCTCCGGCGCGGCCAGACTGCGCGGGTCGCGCATTGAAATCAGTTCGAGAGCAGCCATAACCAGGGCCCTGCGGCTGCTCATGCGCGCCACATTCGCGTCATTACAGCCAGAAACATCGGCCGTCACCACCGCGGTCTCAACCAGTTGCGCGCTGGCTTCGCCTTCGCCTACCAACATCGACGCCAGATTGTAGAGCCGTGCCGCAATCGCATCCAGCATGTACTCCATTCCGTCCAGCGCCTGCTTCACCGTGGCCTCGTCTTTCGCCTTGTTGTCCAATAGTCCATGGACTCGATAGGAGAACTCCTGCGCGCCTTCCGGCATGGGTTGCGGTGGAATCAAGCTGGTGCGGACGCAATTGCAATCGTCGATCATATCGCTCTCCTCGGGGGGACTCAAAAAAGCGGGTGGTTCAAAGTTAAATACGATGGTTTGCCGCCAGGCGTTCCGTTCTTAACCTGAGCGCCGCCTCGACGCTGGTGCGTTTTGGCGCGAACTCTGGCGAAGGAAACACCGCAAGCGTGGGCCACAAGGCCCCTCAGGTGTTCGTGTAACCTTTATGATGCAGGTTACGACTCGTGGATTCAGTCCGGTATTGACCACTTCCGGCGCGCGGAACCCCGCCAGCGAAACGGCCGTTCTCTGCTTCCATCTTCGCCTTGCTTTCGCTTTCAGTCAAGCCCAGACCTGCTGAATATTTCCGTACCAGGCATCTCCTCAAATCTTTTGGATGCTCCTACATCCTTTGACGCGCGCCGCGGCTTGATATTTTGCGCGCCCGAAATCTTTCCTGTGCAACGGGCGGCGCTGTCGATGGCTCGCCAAAGGTTTCAAGACATCGTGGCCGGTTACCATTCAGCCGATTCACACTCCATTAACATCAAATTCTACAAGCTGTTATCAAACACGCTCTCTTCTAGTTTTCTCCTTGAAAATAAGGCGTCCACCTGTCAAACGTGGCCCAAAGGCGATAGACTTCCAACACGACGCCCGTTCGCATCCATGACCAAAACCATGCAGAAGCACAAACTCTTCAACGGACGAGACCACTCCTGGATGCAGTTCAACCTGCGCGTGCTGGAGGAAGCCGAGGACGCCACAAATCCCCTGCTTGAGCGCGTCAAGTTTCTCGCCATCACCGGCTCCAATCTCGATGAGTACATCGAAATCCGGCAGGCCGGCCTGATGCAGCGCATTGAGGACGGCTATCGCGAACAGGGTTTCGACGGCCTGCGTCCAGACGAGTCTCTCTCCGTGCTGACTGCGGACATTCATGCCTTTGTCGCGGCCCAGTACGAGTGCTGGAACCGGCTGCTGCTGCCGGAGCTGCGCCACCATGGCATTCATCTGCTGGGTTGGAAAGATCTCGACGAAGACGCCAAGGCATTTGCGAAGGACTACTTTCAGCGCGAAGTGGACCCGCTGCTGACGCCGATCTCGATTGACCCGGCCCATCCATTTCCGCGCGTCCTCAACAAGGCTCTGTGCCTGGCGCTGCTGCTGCGCGCCAAGCGGCGCAGCTCCGGCCCGCAGGTGCTTGGCGTGGTCACAGTGCCGCGCGCTTTGCCGCGCTTTGTGCGCCTTCCCACAGCCGAGGGCAAATACCACTACCTGCTCTTGCAGGATCTGATCGCCCAGCAACTGGCCGGCATGTATCGCGGCTACGAGGTGCTGGCGCACGCATCGTTCCGCGTCACGCGCAACTCCAACCTCTACTTTGAAGAGGAAGAGGCGCGTTCGCTGCTTGAAACCATCCGCGTAGAGCTGCACAACCGCCGCAAGGGCGATGCCGTCCGCCTTGAAATCCAGGCCAACGCCGATCCTGAGATTGTCGAGCGCCTGCGCGTGAACTTCGAACTGGAAGAGAGCCAGGTCTTCCGCAGCGACGGTCCACTCAACCTGTCGAGGCTGATGTTCCTCTATGGCGATATCCGGCGGTCCGATCTCAAGTTCCAGCCCTTTACTCCGCGCCCGCTGGTGCTCGGCCGCAAGTCCACATCCATCTTTGAGGAGATGCGGCTGCACGACATCCTGCTGCACCACCCCTACGACTCCTACGAGCCGGTAGTCGATTTTGTTGAGCAGGGCGCGGAAGACCCCGCCGTCGTGACCATGAAGCAAACGCTCTACCGCACCAGCGAAGACTCGCCCATGTTCAAGGCGCTGATTAGCGCGGCGGCCACCAAGGAAGCCACGGTGGTGGTGGAGCTGATGGCGCGCTTCGACGAAGCCTCGAACATTCGCTGGGCGCGCAGCATGGAAGATGCGGGCGTGCAGGTGTTTCACGGCGTTGTGGGCCTCAAGACTCACTGCAAGCTGTCGATGCTCGTCCGCCGCGACGAAGACGGCGTGACCCGCCGCTACTGCCATTTGGGCACCGGCAATTACAACCCGGTGACCGCGCGCTTTTACACCGACCTGAGCCTGCTTACCTGCGATCCGCAGATTACCGAGCGCGTACACATGGTCTTCAACTACCTGACCGCTCATGCCGAGATCGATGACTACAGCCCGCTGCTTGTTGCGCCGCTGACCATGGCCGAAAGCTTCCTTCGTCTCATCCGCCGCGAGCAGGAGCACGCACAGGCAGGCAGGCCCGCGCACATCGTGGCCAAGATGAATGCTCTGCTCGAGCCATCGGTGATCGAAGCGCTCTACCAGGCCTCGCAGGCGGGCGTCGAAGTCGACCTGATCGTCCGCGGCCTTTCCATCTTGCGCCCCGGCGTGAAGGGATTGTCGGAGAGAATCCGTGTGCGTTCGATCGTGGGCCGCTTTCTTGAGCACTCGCGCATCTACCACTTTGCCAACGGGGGCAACGACGAGTTCTATCTTGGCTCAGCCGACTGGATGCCGCGCAACCTGTTCGAGCGCTGCGAAGTCATCTTTCCGGTCCGCGACCCAGCGGCGCGCGAACGCATTCACGACGAGATTCTGCCCGCATATCTGGCCGATACGGTAAAGGCCCGCTTGCAGCAGTCCGATGGCTCGTACAAGCGCGCTATCAAAGCCTTCAAAGACGCTCCCGCGTTTTCAGCCCAGGACTTTCTCATCAAGCTGGCCGAAGGCAAGACCGACCTCGAAGCCATTCCCGAGCGTATGCAGGCCGCGGCTAAAGCAAAACCATCCGCGCACGCGCATGAAAAACAAAACACCGCCGACTGAACCGACCGCAGAACCAATGCTGGGCCGGCGCAAGTATCTGCTTGACGAGCTGAACGGCTAACTCGCTGGTTCGCTGACTTGCTCGCCCGCTACCGCGCCGCACTCTGCCCCGGCGTCACATACACTTGATTCGGCGCGTCGATCTCCGTTCCCGGTGCGTGCAGTGAGAGCTTCATGCTTTCCACCTGCGGCTTTCCCACCGCCGGCGCTATGAATCCCAGTTCGTATTGGTTTTTCAATCGCCGCTCCAGTTCCTCGAAGTAAGGCGCAAACGAAACCGGATCTCCCGTTCCTATCCAAAAGTTCTTGCCCCCCGTCGCATGCGTCACCAGCGCCAGCAGATTCTGTCCCGTGTTGTCCGCGTATTCCGTCTGGTCCGCCAGGCCCTGGCTCTTCCAGTAGATTGCGTAGACCACCAGCCTTGCGCGCGCGGCGTCGGTGATCGCGGCCTGCACATACGGATCGTTGGGATCGTATTGCCTGTTGTAGCTGTCAACGCCGTCGGTCACCATCACCACTTCGCGCCGAGCCTGCGAGTTTTGCCCCGGCCACTTCTTCGCCAGATCGGAAAGACAGAAGTAGGGGCTTGCTTCAACGCCCTGCGCTCCGCCAGTGATATGCAGATTGGCGAGAATCTGCGCGTGATCGGTGGTGAGCGGGCCGGCAAACCGCGCGGCTCCGTTCTCCATGTACGCAATCGCGGCCTTCACGTTCGGCGGCAGGCCCTTCACAAACTCCTCAATGTCGCCCATCTGTCGTCCCAGGCTTGTGCGCGACGCGCCGTCGATCAGAATCACCAGCTCCACCTGGTTATTCGGCGAAGCGTAAGGAGCCCACGCCGTCACCTTGGCACTCTTGCCGTTCACCTTTACTGCCAGGTCGCCCTGCATCACGCTCGACGAGGTCTGCCCATCCACTTTGGGTAACACTGTCACCACTGCCTGCCCGGTACTCTGCGCGAACACGCCTGCTGCTAAACAAAGCACGCCGGCTGCAACGAACGCCGCCCTACCTGAAACCTTCATGAGACATCCTCTCCTGCGAAACCAGGCTGGGCCAGCAATCACCCCGCCCGCCGCACCGAACCCCTAGACACTATGATTAGATGCCGTTGCCGTGGGCAGGTCCGCATCCACGATGGGTTTCTTTTTCGACCAGATTGCGCGACCGCGCGGACCGATAGAATCGAGTAAGTGCCGCTTCCCCTTGCCCAAATCCGCGAGCACATGCCATGCGCTGCCGCCTGCGAACGCGTCATTGCACCAGCCTTCATCGCCGGCCCCGCAGCACTTGCCCCGTTGCGCTGGTGGCACCTGGCCAGCCTTGACGCTCCCACTGTCGCGGTGATCTGGTCAGAGGCGTTTGCCTGGGCGGCTGGCGTCCGGCTTCCACTCTGGGTTCCAGTTCTCATTGCGTTGGCCGTCTGGTCAGTCTATGTCGCCGACCGGCTGCTCGACGCCAAGGCGGAATTGCGAGCCGCGCGTCTTGATCGGTTGCGCGAGCGTCATCTGTTTCATTGGCGTCACCGCCGCTTGTTTGCGCCCATGGCGTTTGCCGCTGCGTGTGCCGCTGCGTGCATCTTTTTTGCGGCAGCGCCCGCCGCTGTGCGCGAACATGACTCGCTGCTGGCGGCCGCGTCGCTGGTCTATTTCGCCGGCGTCCACACGGGCCGCAAAACTCCGCTACTGCCCAAGGAGTTTCTCGTCGGCATGCTCTTCACCGCCGGATGCTTGTTACCCACGTGGTCGCGCACTGCGTTTCCGACTCCGGCGGCGATCTGGCTTGCGCTGGTCCCTGCGGTTTTCTTCGCGCTGCTAGCGTGGCTCAACTGTTTCACCATCGACCGCTGGGAACGGGGCTTGGCAGCCGCGACTGCGCGCAGCGTCGCACTGCCGGCTGTGCTGCTTGGTGCGGCGGGTATTGTGCTTGCAGTTGCACTCTCGGTTCAACAGCAGCGATGCGCCGCGCTCGTCGGCTGCGGAGCCGCTGCCGCGCTTCTGCTTGCACTGCTCGACCGATTGCGCGCGCGCCTGGGCCCGGTGGTGCTGCGCGCCGCTGCCGATCTTGTGCTGCTGACTCCGCTGGTGCTTGTTCCTTTTGCGGCGAGACTTGCACGGTGATAGGAAAAACAATGCTGTCGACGCCGCCGTCCTTCGACCGGCTGGCCGGCCTTTATCGCTGGATGGAGTTTGCAACCTTTGGACCCTGGCTCGGACGCTGCCGCTCGGCCTATCTTGGCGAGCTTGCCGCCAGCCGGCGCGCGCTCATCCTCGGCGACGGCGATGGACGCTTTACCGCGCGCCTTCTCGCCGCCAATCAGCATGTTCACCTGGACGCCGTGGATGCAAGCCCGGCGATGCTCGCGCAACTGGCGCGCCGCGCAGACTCACACGCCGCGCGCCTCCGCACGTACAAGGCCGATGCGCGACTCTGGCAGCCCGCACATCCACCCTACGACCTGATCGTCACTCACTTTTTTCTCGATTGCCTTACGACCGAAGAAGTGGAGGCACTGGCCGCAAAGCTTCGCGCCTCTGTTTCCCCCGGCGCGCTG
>CAYZVG010000053.1:0-11884 GCA_964481595.1 uncultured Occallatibacter sp.
TCACCAAGCAGTACAACTTTGCTGAGATTATTCCCATCAGCGCGCGCAAGCGCGACGGCCTCGACGTTCTGGTGCGCAAGATAGTGGGCGTGCTGCCCACCGGCGAGCGCTACTACCCCAAGGACCAGTACACCGACCAGCCAATGCGCTTTATGGCTGCCGAGCTCATCCGCGAAAGCATTCTCGTTGAGACGGGCGAGGAGGTGCCTTACGCGTCGGCGGTGGTGATTGAGCAATTCGAGGAGCCAGAGCCTACGACGAACAAGGCGCGGAAGCCGCTGACGCGGATTGCCGCGGCAATCTACTGCGAGCGCGACGGGCAAAAGGCTATCCTGATCGGCAAAGGCGGCTCAAAGCTGAAGGAGATCGGCACGCGTGCGCGCCATCAGATCGAGTCGTTGCTCGACTCGCGGGTTTATCTGGAGCTGCATGTCATCGTCGAGCCGGGTTGGCGCGATTCGAACTCCTTTATCGAGACACTCGACTGGCGACATCAGTTGGAGAGGCTCGCCGAAAATCAGCCCGCGGAATTGCCCGAAGACAACAAAGATCCGCAATAGAGCTTTTCGCCGCGCGTCCCCTCCCGATAGAGCAACGGTCGTCCCGCAAAGGGCGCTGTGCGTCTAAACAGCAGGCGCTTGGGCGTTTTCAGGTTCGCCGGGCGGGATCGCTTGCATCCGGCCACGGTTGAGAGCAGAATCGAAAACGCCACAGCAGACCATTGGGGAGCCGTCATGAAAATCCGCACTCTGTTTGTCTTCGTTTTCTCGCTTGCACTGGCTGGAGCCGCCCTGGCCCAGGATCAAAACGCCGCACCCCCGGCTCCGCAGGGTAATCGGCAGGGCCCGGGTGGTGGCGGGTTCGGCCGCGGTGGTTTTGGCGGCGGCATGGGCATGGGCGGTGGGCGCAGCGTGATGGGCACGGTAACCGAGGCAGCGGCCGACCATTTCACGGTGAAGACCGAGACCGGCGAGACCTATACCGTTAAGTTCAGCGCTACGACCCGCTTGATCAAGATGCAGGGCGGTGGCCCCGGTGGTGGCGGTATGCGGCCGGGTGGTGGTCAAGGACAGGGTGCGCCAGGACAAGGCGGCCAGGGCGGTTTTGGCGGCGGCATGGGCCGTGGCGGCAACCCTCCGCAGCAGATCAAAGCTACCGACATCAAGGTGGGCGATGCAATTACCGCATCCGGCGAGATCGACGCAACCGCCAAGTCGGTTGGCGCGGTGATGATTGTTCAGCTCGATCCGGAACGTGCCAAGCAGATGGCCGAGATGCAGGCCAACTTTGGCAAGACTTGGTTGCAGGGCAAGGTGACGGCGATTGAGGATGTGAAGGTGACGCTGACCGGCACCCAGGACAACGCTCCCCACTCGTTTGTGGCCGATGAAAACACCACCTTCCGCAAGCGCCGCGACCCAATTACGCTGGCCGACATCCAGGTGGGCGACATGGTGCGCGCCGATGGCGCAGTGAAGGATGGAGTGTTTACGGCAACGGCCGTCAGCGTGATGGGCGGCGGGCCTGGTGGCCCCGGTGGCGGACCGGGCGGTGGCCCCGGTGGTGGACCTGATGGACCTGGCGGCGGTCCGGCGGGTGGACCCCCAAGTGGCCCTCCGAGTGGCCCACCAACCGCTCCGCCCAATGGCCCTCAGTAGAGCCGAGTTGCAAATGGCTGAACGATTTCCTGCTTGAGCAGCTCCCGGGGGCAGAAGCCGCTCAAAATTGCCGGGCAAAATCCAGTCCGGTGCGGCTGAGGCGGCACAAGGAAAACCTGCCGGCGTCCTTGCCGCGGACTTCCTTTATTTCAGCGAAGTTCCAGCCAGCGAAGCATGAAGACGAGAAGCCAGGCGGCTGAGTTCGAGGGACGCGTTTCTTGTATCTTCAGCGCCTTGGGTTGTCTGTTTCGCTGAGGCCGCCACACCGCCGATGTTTGTCGTGATCTCGCCGATCTTCTGCACCGCTTCAATCACGCTGCGTTCGATTTCTTTCGTGGTAACTGTCTGCTCCTCGACTGCCGAAGCGATGCTGTTAGAGATGTCGTTGATTGACCCGATGATGGTTCCGACGTGCACGAAGGCTGAAGCGGCTTCACTGGTGCCGCTCTGAATCGCATCGATGGTCTGGCCAATTTCTTCGGTCGCACGGGCCGTTTGCTTGGCGAGTTCCTTTACCTCATTCGCCACAACGGCGAATCCTTTTCCGGCCTCTCCGGCGCGAGCCGCTTCGATGGTCGCGTTCAACGCAAGCAGATTTGTCTGCTGGGCAATGGAATTGATGACCTTGATGACTTTGTGGATCTCGCGGCTCGATGTCTCAAGCTTTTTCATGCTGTCCTTGGCCGATTCCGCCACACTCACCGCGTTTTTTGCAACTCCTGCCGATTCGTTGGCGTTCTTTGAGATTTCGCGAATTGACGCCTGTACCTGCGATGTGGCTCCGGCGACGGAAGATACAGTTTCGGATATCTGCTGACTGGCGCCCTGCAGAACTTCGGCCAGCATCGCGGTTTCTCCCGCGCTCGCCACCATCGATTGGCTCAGGGTTGTCAGCTGCTCTGAGGCTGACGCCAGGTGCGTCTCGCTCTCGGTAAGCGCTTCACGCATCTGACGGCTCTCCGTTACGTCGCGCGAGAAGCCAAAAGTGCCAATGACGCGGCCATCCCTGGCGATGAGAGGCATCTTAGTTGTAGATACCCAGGTGATCCGGCCATCAGGCCAGGTCTCCTTCTCCTCCTTATCGCGGAGCGGGCGGCCGGTTCGCATGATCTCCTGCTCATCGGCGAATGCCGGGCCGGCATGTTCCTGGGTGAAGAAGTCGAAGTCCGATTTGCCGACAGCATCCTTGGGAGATGCGAGTTTCAGTGCTCTGGCCTGTGTTTGGTTGATCAAGACAAACCGGCCTTGCCGGTCTTTGAAGTAGACCCCGCCCTCCATCTGATCGAGAAGGGCGGAGAGAAGGAAGTTATAATCTTCCAGCAGTGGCTCGGCCGCTTCTTCGGCAACCGATCTTCCGAATCCCTCTTGCAGCTTTGTTTCAGGTAGTTCCGCCAATTCAATCATGTCATCCCCTCGAATCTCGTCCAAGCCGATCGCCATCGAGCTTCGCACGGATCTTGAGTCCCGCATCTTGGCTGCTAGTGAGATCAGCCTTCTATCGGCACATGGTTGCTGATTTTTCAGAGAATTGAAGACGGAAAATCCCATCGGTCTCTTCAACATCGGAGGCGAATTTCGCAAGTTGCTGAATTACCGATAGCTACGGCTGAGTTCGGTCAGGCGTCGATCGAGGAGGCTTAGGCTAAGGAATCTATTCGAGGTTCTTAATCTGCGTTTCGTCTGGAACGGTCAAGGCAAACTGGTCGGCGGGCATATCGATGTTCTTGTTTACAGTCACGGTGGTGAGCACAATCTGCAAATTATCCAGGGGCCGCTTGATGACGATGGTAGAGGGGTACATCCCGAAGCCGAAATCGCGGTAGTCGGAGTAGGTCACCTGGGTTTCAAGGTTGCCCTCGGCGTCATACAGATCCTGCCCGCTGGGCAGCAGGCTGTCGCGGCGGAAGGTGATGACCCGCACCGGCTTGTCACGATGGCTGCCAGGGATGTGGCGGGTAATGCTGAGCACGTATTCCTGAACGAAGTACAGGTGCTTCTTGGCGGCATCCTCGACGGTTTCCGAGTCCGAGGTCACCGAGTAGTACTCGTCCGGCTCAAGTCCCCGCACCGCCAGCGCGTTGGTAAAAAAATCGGGACGGATGTTCTCATACCAGATCGCCGACTTCTTGGTTAAAGTGTTGAGTCCTTTAATGGCGATCTTTTTCTGCGGAATGTAGAGCGTGAAAGACTTGCCATCGCTGGCCAGGTCGAAGATCTTTACGCCGATGACCGGGGTGCGGCCCAGAACTCTGAGCTTGTTGGGCTTGCTGAAAACGATGTTGCCGCTGACGGTGGTGTAGGTTGTGTCTTCGCCGGTGCTCGCCTTCAGAACGCTAGCGTGGATGTCCACCTTGGTGGTCATGTTGTCGAGCGCGGCCCAGCGCTGGTTGAGCTGCTCCACAAGCTGGTCGGGAGTTGCCGTTTCGACAATGGCGTTTTTGGGAACGGGGAGCTTGCGCGTGGTGGAGATGAGGAAGCAGCCGGAAAGCAGCAGCGGCAATCCGAAGGCGCAACACGAGGCAAGGGTGCGGGCTGTCTTCATTGTGCCTCCGCCTTTTTGAGCGCGCGCCGGTAGTCGGCTACGTTGCGGTTGTGCTCGTCAAGTGTTTCGGCAAACAGCGAGTGGCCTTGGGCATCGGAGCTGGCGGCAACAAAGTAAAGATATCGCGTGCTGGCGGGCTGCATGGCGGCCTGCAGGGCGCGTGCACCTGGATTGGCGATAGGTCCGGGCGGCAAGCCGTTATGGATGTATGTGTTATAGGCCGTGTTGTAGCCCAGGTCGCTCTTGTAGAGCGTTCCCCGCCAGCGATTATTGAGCTCCAGGCCATAGATCACGGCCGGGTCGGTCATCAGCGGCATTTTCTTCTGCAGCCGGTTTTCGAACACGCTGGCTACCAGCGGCCGCTCCCCCGGAACTGCCGTCTCGCGCTCTACCAGCGAGGCCATGGTCACAATCTTGTGCACATTCTCCTTCAACCCCATCTGGCCGGATACCACTCGGAAACGCCTGACCATTGTTGCGGCAATCTGCTCAGGTGTAGCCTTGCGGGGAAACTTGTACGTATCCGGAAACAGGTAACCCTCCAGAGTTTTTGCCGCCGGGTCTAGATCGGCAATCAAGGCCGTCCGCTGCTCGGCTGCATCAATGAATTGCTGCCGCTTACCCAGGCCCGCCTCTTCAACCCGAGCGGCAATGTCGAACATGTTCGAGCCCTCCGGAATGGCCAGGGTCAGGGTAAAAACATCTCCGCGCCGGATGCGCGCGTACACTTCAGTGGCCGGGGCGGGGTGGTCGAAGCGGTACTCGCCGGCCTTGAGCCGTCCCCGTTTCCAAAACCGCAGCAGATCGAAAGCGTATTGGCTGCGAACCACGCCGGCCGACTCGAGCAACTGGCCAATGGCGGCCGTGGACGAACCGGTCGGTATCTCAACAAAAGTTTCGGTTTTTGGTCCAAAAGGCGTAAGCACAAGCCAAGCCGCTCCGGCTGCGGCAACAACGAGAAGCAGAACCAACACGGCCAAGGCTCTGGCCGCGCCGGGAGTCTTGCCTTTTCTGCTTTTCCCTCTGCGTCTTGCCATCCGGATGCTATTGACCCTTCACCAATTATGAGACGCCCTGAGCCCCCTGGACGACTCATCTTTTGATTGTACCGGCACGCTCCTGATGGGCCGGTTGCCGAGCCGCCAGGGTGTACCCGCATACTGTGCCCAGGGCGGTTAATCTTGTAGCAATGCCAGAAAAGCCCGAACTCGGCCCTGAACCCCGCTTTCTAGGGTTAGACGTGGGCAATCGTCGCATTGGAGTAGCCGTCTCAGACGAATTGGGAATAACGGCTCAGCCGGTGATGACTCTGGAGCGGAATCGCAACAGCAGAGACGATCTGCGCCGCCTGGCGCGGCTGGCGCGGCGATTCGGCGTGGCCGGGATCGTAGTCGGCAATCCGGTGCATCTCTCCGGCGAGGCCAGCGCACAGACCGCCAAGACGCAGGCATTTGCCGCGGAGTTGGGCGAACTGAGCGGGCTGCCCATCCACCTGTGGGACGAGCGCCTGACCACGCGGGATGCCCACCAGATTCTGTATGAAGCCGGCCATGCCCGCCAGCAGCATCGGCAGGTGGTAGACCAGGTGGCCGCCACGCTCATTCTGCAATCGTTTCTCGACCAAAGAGAGAGAGCCGGTTCTTGAAAAGCGGTTCGCCCCACTGTTTGCGGCTCTGGTGAGTCTGTGGAATGTGCCCAACTCCAGGTGCAATGCCATGGTCCGCGTATAATTGGTTGTCAGGTTCTTTAATCTCACGCGCACGGAGTGGCCCCGCTCCCCGCAACGGTCTACGGATGCCCGAACACATTAAACGAAAGCTTCACGAAGAGATTCAGGCCCTCGAGTACGAACTCGCCCACGAGTTGCCCGCCGAGATTAAGAAAGCGGTGGCCATGGGAGACTTGTCTGAGAACGCCGAGTACCACATGGCGAAGCAGCGGCAGGATTTTGTGAATGCGCGCCTGGGGCAGCTGAAGAAGCGCATGGCCGAGCTTTCGCTGGTGAATCTGGCCAATATTCCCAGAGACAGAGTAGGGTTTGGCTCTACAGTTGTGGTGTTTGACTCAACCAAAGAAGAAGAAATTGTTTATCGCCTTGTCACCAGCGAAGAGTCCGATGTTTCAAAGGGGTTGATTTCGACGACCTCGCCGATCGGACGCGGGCTGGTGGGCAAGCAAGTGGGCGATGTGGCAGCGATTGTCACGCCCAACGGCAAGCGCGAACTTGAGATCTTGAAGCTGACCACGATTCACGACGAAGCCGCCGCGAGCAACAAAGACGGCAAGTCGACAGCGGGCGCGAAGCAGTAACCAGAAGTTGGATTGAAGGAAGACCTTAGATGACCTGGACCAGTGCCTTTGGCCGTGCCTGCGGCTGGTTGCTCGACAAAATCGTTCATGGCCTGGCGCTTACCCGTATTTCTCCCAACGCCCTCACGTTTATCGGCCTGATGATCAACATCGCCGCGGCGTTTTTGTTTGGCCACGCCAACGCATCGAACCACGACATCATGTTTTTGTATGCCGGCATGGTCATCTTCGGCGCGGGAATCTTCGACATGGTAGACGGCCGGGTTGCCCGGCGCACCAACAAGGTCACGGTCTTCGGCTCGTTCTTCGATTCGGTGATCGACCGCTACTCCGACGTGGTGCTGTTCTTTGGATTGCTGGTTTACTACGGGCGCATCAATCGCTTCCGCTATGTGGTGCTGGTTGCGTTTGTCATGGTGACTTCGCTGATGGTGAGCTACACGCGCGCCCGCGCTGAGGCGCTCATCGGCCAGTGCAAAGTGGGATTCATGGAGCGTCCGGAGCGGATCGTGCTGGTGATTATCGGCGCGGTGTTCAACCACTGGGAAGCAATGGCTCCGGTGCTGTGGGTGCTGGCCGTGCTCTCCACCATCACCGTGGTGCACCGCATTGTGTATACCTACCAGAACACCAAGCACCTGGCCCCGATCGGGTAGGCGTTGCGTTCCCTTTTTCCTTGTTCAGTGCCGGAAGCCACTGCACTCTCTTGCGGTTGAGGTAAAGTGATACGGTAGTGTCAGATTCCCGGCGAAAGGAGGCGCAGCCATGGCTCAACACCCGTTTCTGAAGTCGATCCGACCGGTTAATCTGCTCTCCTTTGGCCCCAATACCGAAGAGATTGAACTACGGCCTCTGAATATTCTGATCGGCCCGAATGGGTCGGGTAAGTCGAATCTGATTGAGGTCTTTGATCTTCTACATAGGCTGCCGGATAAAGATCCTTGGATTGATATCCGAGAAAATGGTGGGGCTGATGAATGGATATGGAAGGGAAAGCCACGCAAGGGCTCAATAGGCGAGATTCATCCATCGGTCCAGATAACGTTTCGGGCAGAACGTCCTGACGATGTCCGCAATTTCAAACTCGAACTAACAAAACACTCTCCAACGTACTCGTTTCAGGTCTATTCGGAAACGATTTCGCCCCATCAAGATAATCATCTTGTCTACCTTAACCGCCCATTCAATGCCCCTGAGACAGCGTATATTTACGAAGGGCGGAGTCCTAATTCCAAGATTGAAAACCTCGACATTAAAATATCTGTTCTTGCGCAGCTCTTTGGCCCCTCGTATCAAAAGGCTCTGGCAAACTTACCCCAAGAACTCTCCAAAATTGCCCTCTATCGAGATTGGGCTTTCGGAACACGCTCGCTAGCTCGCGACTTACAACCTGCGGGCCTGGATAGCTACCAACTGGCAGGAGATTCCGGTAATCTCGCGCAGGTTCTGAAGGCATTGCGCGATCGCGGCGAACCTTCAATCTTTGATCGTTTGATCGAGCTTTTCCGATTGTTTTACGCTCCAACAAGAGATGTCGATACGGAAATCTTAGGAACGCGGCTCCGCGTCATGATCAAGGAGGAAGGGCTGAGTTCGCGCACGCCCGCCGAGCGGCTTTCGGATGGGACTTTGCGCTGGTTGATGCTCCTTATCATTTTGCTCGATCCGACGCCACCTTCGGTTATCTGCATCGACGAGCCTGAGCTTGGGCTTCATCCGGACGCGATTCATATTCTTGCCGATCTGCTTCGCGACGCCTCGACGCGGACGCAGTTGATTGTTACTACTCATTCCGATGCCCTTGTCGATGCTTTCTCGGACGATCCCGAGGCTGTTTGTGTCTGCGAAAAGGTCGAGGGTTCGACAGTTGTTCGGCGGCTGGATAAAGATCGGCTGAAGGTATGGCTGAAGGATTATTCGCTTGGGCATCTATGGATGAGCGGTGAAATCGGGGGGAACCGCTGGTGAGCGTGCGGGTGTACGTCGAAGGCGGGGGCAACAACAAGGATACCCTCAAGCGGTGCCAGGAGGGATTTGCCCGATACTGCCGAAACGCAGCGCCGAATCATCCGCAACCGCGCATCGTCGCATGTGGTGGACGGCAGCAAGCGTTCAATAGATTCCGCACCGCTGTTTTGAACGCGCAGGCCAACGAATCTTGCGTCCTGTTGGTCGATGCTGAATCGGCGGTTTCCAATGCCGGCCCAGTAAATCATCTTCAGGCACGAGACGGCTGGAGTTTTCCGGATCTCGGAGTCCACCAGGTTTTTCTCATGGTTCAGGCAATGGAGGCTTGGCTATTGGCCGATCATGGCGCACTGGCGGCGTTTTATGGCCAAGGATTCCTGGTAAAGAGCCTTCCTGGCAATCCAGATGTGGAATCGATTCCGAAGGACGACCTCGAGCCAAGGCTTCGGCACGCTTCGGCTCCGACCAAAACCAAGAGGGAATACCACAAGACCAGACACGGATTCGCAATCTTGGCAATGATCGATCCAGTGAAGGTCGCAACCGCTTCTCCCCACGCGAAGCTGTTCAACGACTTTCTTCGCAGCTTGTGAGCCAAATCTATCTGTTACTTTTCTTCCAGTCCTCGTAGCTGATCCGGGGGATGGAGATGAAGGCGTCGCGCGTCTTTACGTAGTTTCCCAGGCCGTTCATGCGTCCGATTGAGTGCAACTCATCGGCCCTTACATAGGGGCCCGCGGGGTCGACGAAGCGGTCCTCGATATACACCGCAACCACACGCCCCAGAATGATGCGCGAGCGGCCCACCTCAAGGGTGGTGAACTCGCGGCACTCCAGCGCCGCGTGAGCCTCGGCAATGCGGGGCACTTTGATCTTGGTAGAGGCCGCGGGCGTAAGACCAGCCATCTCCACCTCGTTCAGCTCAGCGGGAAATTCGATGCCGCAGATGTTCATCTGCTGCGCAATGTCCTCGGTCACCACGTTTACCACAAACTCGCCGGTGCGGCGGATGTTGCGCGCCGTGTCCTTGGGCACGAACTCGCGCCCTGGGCGGTCGGCCACGCCGATGCCGACGATGGGCGGATCTACGGAGAGATAGTTATAGGCGCTGAAAGGCGCGGCATTCAGGCGTCCGTGCTCGTCCATGGTGGTGATAAGAGCGATGGGCCGCGGCGCCACCAGCCCCACAAGCAGTTTGTAACTGTAACCGGCGGGAGAGGATTCGAGATCGTAGTTCATGCCTGTCTTTCTTTTTGTTTACGTGCGATCGGGGCCTGTATCAGCATCTCACCTCAACGACCGAGCAGCCCTTTCCCGACGGCTTCCAACGCGCCAGGAAACTCGTCACTGAAGAGGATTGCATTTGCCGCATGTCCTCAAATTCGCCGGTCTTCTGGCTGTACAGCAGAGCGCCTTGGTCGCTGAGAACGGCAAGTGCGGGCACGCCTTTTTTAAGTGGGATTCGATACCTTTTGGCGAGCGCAAGGTTCTGGTCCTCGTGCCCGACGTTGATGTGGACGAGAACGAAGTTGGCGTCGAGGATGGGTTTGTTGTTCGGGTCGTGGAAGTAGATATCGAGGGCCTGGCAGTCGCCGCACCAATTGCCCCCGAAATCCAGCAGGATGCGCTTGTGCGTAGCCGCGGCAGTTTTGAGGGCGGCCGACAGGTCGTGGCTGGCCTGCGCAGGGTCGGGGTAGATATCGTGGACTGCGGCCAGCATCAAGGTGCCGGGGAGCGCGAAAACGCTCAAGAGCGCGATCAATTGCAATTTTCTCATCGTGTTAGACCATCCTGGGCCGTACTGGGAATGCCCTACCGCCGCGCACGGTACTATGAGACATAGTAGAACCCGTGGGCGCGACCGTCACAGTAAGTAGTGGATGTTGCGCGCGCATCCTTGGTTGCAGGTTTGGAATGACGGATGCCTACGCCGGCATGGAGATTTAGTGGCGATTACCGTTGAGGTTGGGGTGAAGAACATATCCGAATTGCGCAAACGGCTTGAGTCGACGGCTTTTCCTGACCTGGGGGCGATGATGGAGGGCTATGCGCACGCGGCCGCAGAGATTGGACGCCGCGAGTTTGGCCAGAAACTGGATTTTACTTCAGAGTCGATCGACGGGCTGGACGACATTCTTGTCCGAGTGGGCGAGAGCCCAGAGCTGGACGTGGATTTCGAGGTGAGGCTCTGGGGCAGCTATCTGGGCGAGGTTCTGCGGCGGCGCTACGCCGGTTCGTGGGAGATGACCCAGTATCCGGGCGGCGTGGCTGCGGTCCCTGCCGTGGATCTGCGCGGCTCCCGGCTATTCCCCATGATGAAGGTGTACCGCCGGCTGACCGAGGGCGAGGAGGACGACCTGCGGGCGTTTTACTCCATGGTGACGGAGCGGCTGGGCAAACCGGCACAGGTGAACTAGTGTCTGAAGGCTGGTGTGACGTTCGGCATTTGACCTGCCCGCAGGGCAATCGCATTTGAAAAACGGAAAGGGATTGTTTTGAAGGGCACGGATTTATCCGTGCCGAAGAAGGTGGCAAGGAACAAAATGTGCTTTAGCACCTGAGGGATGGTTTTCGAAGGCAGCAGAAACCGTCCCCCAGTGGCTAAAGCCGATCGATTTTACATATCTTTAGCGGCACGGATAAATCCGTGCCCTTTCAAACCTGATCCTGCCGATGTTAGAAATCCAAATGCGATTGCCCTGTGACCTGAGCGGGCGAAACTGCGCTTGAATGCTGTTCTGTGCGACAATAACCATTGAGATTGTGTGCCGGCGGCTTGCGCGGGTACACGGAGGAATACCATGGGAGATCTATTACAGCCGACGCACCTGATGGTGATTGGGATCGTGCTGCTGGTGCTTTTTGGTGGGAAAAAGCTGCCGGAGTTGGGCAAGGGATTGGGCGAAGGTTTGAAGGGCTTCAGGGAGGGTTTGAAGGGCGTATCCGACCCGACGCCTCCGGTGCAGAACGTGCAGCAGAGCGCTCCGCCGGCTCCGCAGAACCCCTCGCCGATCGAGACCAAGCAGAGCTGACGGCGTCGCTCTAGCCGCACGAGGCAGAGCGAGAACCCTGCTTGGGCTACGGCTCCATTGCCGCAGTTCCAGGCGCTGACCAGATATAGGAGTTTCAGTAAGGCCTGCGCGGACGCGCAGGCCTTTTACGTGAGCGCAGACACTGCCGCCGATTACGCGCTGAGCAGCATGACAGCGCCCAGCGCTACGGCTACTCCCGCGAGCTGGCGGCGCGAGGGCCGCTCATGGAGCACGAGCGCGGCCAGCAGAATGGTGCCCGCCGGGTAAAGCGAACAGACAACCGCGGCAACATCGAGCCGGCCGAACTCGACGGCCCTTAGATAAACCAGTGTGCCGACGGTGTCCAGCAGCCCCGAAGGGATGCCGAACTGCCA